>JBGSNJ010000455.1:0-5028 GCA_041739715.1 Aestuariivirga sp. | reverse complement strand
TCGCTGACGGGTGCGACGATCGCGATGGCGGCACTCGGCGGCTTCGGCATGACCTACGGCGTGCTCATGGCCCATGGCCGCAGCTTCGTGCCAGACCGCCTGCTGGGCCGGGGCATCACGCTGCTCAACGTGCTCTTCATCGGCGGCGCCGGGCTGCTGCAGCCCCTGAGCGGCGCCTTCATGACCTCGATGGCGGGGCAACCGCCGACCGAGGCCTTCGCGACGCTGCATCTCGGCTTCGGGCTGCTTCTCCTCCTGGCGCTGATGGTCTATCTGTTTTCGCGCGAACATCGCGCGGAGACCTGATCCATGCTCTTCGACCGCAGCAAGTCCTGTCTCGTCGTCATCGACGTGCAGCAATACTTCCTCGACAAGCTGCCGCTGGACTGGCGTGCACCGCTGGTCCAGCGCATCGCCTGGCTCATGCGGCTTGCCGCTGCGCTCGACATTCCGGTCATCGCCACGGCCGAGGACATTGCCAATGATGGGCCGCTGGTGCCGGATCTCGCGAAGGAGCTGAGGCCCGGCACCATTGTCCACGACAAGATGATCTTCGGCCTTGCCGGCCAGCTGCCGATTCTCGACGACGTGCGGCGGCAAGGCCGCGGCGAATGCGTTCTCGTCGGACTCGAAACGGATGTCTGCATCGCGCAGTCGGCCATCGGTTTGATGCAGGAGGGCTTCCGCGTGGCCGTGATCGAGGATGCCACAGCTTCGCCGCCACCCCACCATGAAGCCGGGCTGCGCCGCGTCGCCGGCGCCGGCGGCGTGATTACAAACTGCAAGGGCATCCACTACGAATGGGTCCGCGATCTCGCGACGCTCGGCGTGGTGAATCAGAAGCTGGGAACCGACCTTCCGCCGGGCCTGATGTTGTAGTCGGAACGCGAGAAGGAACGGCACGGCAAGCCCTTACCCGCCCAGGCCAAGTTCCTTCTGCACGCGCTTCGGCAGGCCGGCGGCCACCAGGCGGTGGCTCTCGCGGATGTAGCCCTTGAGGTCCTTGTCCTTCAACGTCTGTGGGCCGGTTCGCTGCAGCCACAGCATGCCGCGCGAGGCGAGATAGGGCGCGGGCCGCATGCCCGGCTTGTCCTTGAGCAGATCGAAGCTCATGGCCGAACACTTGAAGGTGACGGCAAGTTCGTCACCTTCGTTCCATCCGGCAATGGCAAAGACCTTGCCCGCCACCTTCCAGACATGGGCGCCGCCCCATTGCACCACATGGCTTGTGTGGGGCAGGGCGGCACAGAAGCTGTTGTAGTCGTCGAGGGTCATGGTCTGCCGCAAGTGGAAACGCGCCGGAGAAGGTCTCCGGCGCGTCCGAGTGTAGCAGGTTCAGTGCAGGCTCACGACCTTGGGATTGACGGGCTTGCCGCCGACCGCGAGGCCGTTGAAGGTGAGCGTACCGGCGACGGCGTCCAGCTTCACCGTGTCGCCGTCCTTGATCCGTCCGGCGAGAAGTTCCTCGGCCAGCGGGTCCTGCACGTTCTTCTGGATCACGCGCTTCAGCGGGCGCGCGCCATAGGCCGGGTCGTAGCCTTTGTCGGCCAGCCAGCTGCGCGCCGCCTCGTTCACCTCGATGGTGATCTTGCGGTCGGCCAGCAGCTTCTGCAGCCGGCCCAGCTGGATGTCGACGATGGCGCCCATGTGCTCGCGCTTCAGCCTGTGGAACAGGATGATCTCGTCGAGCCGGTTCAGGAACTCGGGCCGGAAGTGACCCTTGACCACCGCCATCACCTGATCGCGGACCATGTCCACGTCCTGCGTCTCGCCGAGGTTCACGAGATACTCGCTGCCCAGGTTCGACGTCATGATGATCAGCGTGTTCTTGAAATCCACGGTGCGGCCCTGGCCGTCGGTCAGGCGGCCGTCGTCCAGCACCTGGAGCAGCACATTGAACACGTCCGGATGCGCCTTCTCGATCTCGTCGAAGAGCACGACCTGGTAGGGCCTCCGGCGCACCGCTTCGGTGAGGGCGCCACCCTCATCGTAGCCGACATAGCCCGGAGGCGCGCCGATCAGCCGCGAGACGGAGTGCTTCTCCATGTATTCCGACATGTCGATGCGCACCATTGCGTGCTCGTCGTCGAACAGGAAGCCGGCCAGCGCCTTGGTGAGTTCCGTCTTGCCCACGCCGGTGGGCCCGAGGAACATGAAGGATCCCATGGGGCGGTTCGGATCCTGCAGTCCGGCGCGCGAACGCCTGACCGCAGTGGCCACCGCGACCACGGCCTCTTCCTGGCCCACGACGCGCTTGCCGAGATCCTTCTCCATCTGCAGAAGCTTCTCGCGCTCGCCTTCCAGCATCTTGTCGACCGGAACGCCGGTCCAGCGCGACACGACCTGGGCCACATGGCTTTCGGTCACGGCTTCCTCGAGCATCTTTGAGGCGCTCTGGGCTTCGGCGTCCTTCAGCTGCTTCTCGAGACCGGGAATGGTCGAATAGGCCAGTTCGCCCGCCTTGGCGAAATCGCCCTTGCGCTGCGCCTGGTCCAGCTGGTTGCGCGCCTTCTCGAGCTCTTCCTTCACCTTGGAGGCCGAGGCGAGCTTTTCCTTCTCCTCCTGCCACCGGCGGGTGAAGGTCGCTGACTTCTCCTCGAGCTCCGCCAGTTCCTTCTGAAGCTTCTCGAGACGGTCCTTGGACGCGGTGTCGGTTTCCTTCTTCAGGGCTTCCCGCTCGATTTGCAGCTGCATGATCTTGCGGTCCAGTTCATCCAGCTCTTCCGGCTTGGAATCGACCTGCATGCGCAGGCGCGCCGCGGCCTCGTCCATCAGGTCGATGGCCTTGTCCGGCAGGAAGCGGTCGGTGATGTAGCGGTTCGACAGAGTCGCCGCCGCGACGATCGCCGAGTCGGTGATCCGCACGCCGTGATGCAGCTCGTACTTCTCCTTGATGCCGCGCAGGATGGAGATCGAGTCCTCCACCGTGGGCTCGCTCACGAAGACCGGCTGGAAGCGGCGGGCAAGCGCTGCGTCCTTTTCGACATGCTTGCGGTACTCGTCGAGCGTGGTGGCGCCGACGCAGTGCAGTTCGCCGCGCGCCAGAGCCGGCTTCAGCAGGTTCGACGCGTCCATCGCGCCATCGGCCTTTCCGGCGCCGACCAGCGTATGCATTTCGTCGATGAAGAGGATGATGCCGCCATCCGCGGAGGTCACCTCCGACAACACCGACTTCAGGCGTTCCTCAAACTCGCCGCGATACTTGGCACCCGCGATCAGCGCGCCCATGTCGAGCGCCAGGAGCTTCTTGTCCTTCAGGCTCTCGGGCACGTCGCCCTTGATGATGCGCAAGGCCAGGCCTTCGGCGATCGCCGTCTTGCCGACGCCGGGTTCGCCGATCAGCACCGGATTGTTCTTGGTGCGCCGCGACAGCACCTGGATGGTGCGGCGGATCTCCTCATCGCGGCCGATGACCGGATCGAGTTTGCCCTCACGCGCGGCCTCGGTGAGGTCGCGGGCATATTTCTTCAGCGCATCATAGCCCTGTTCGGCCGAGGCCGTGTCGGCGGTCCGGCCCTTGCGGATTGCATTGATGGCCTCGTTCAGACCCTGGGCAGTGGCGCCCGCGGCCTTGAGCGCCTTGGCGGCCTCGCTCGGTTCCACGGCCAGCGCCTGCAGCAGGCGCTCGGCGGTGACGTAGCTGTCCCCGGCCTTGTCGGCGATCTTCTGGGCCGCGTCGAAGACCCGCGCCAGCTCGGGCGACAGGTAGACCTGGCCGGCGCCGCCACCGGATACCTTCGGCATTTTCTTCAGCGCGGCCTCGACGTCGCGCAGCGCAATGCGCGAGTCGCCGCCCGCGGCCTTGATCAGGCCGGCGGCAAGTCCTTCCTCGTCATCGAGCAGGACCTTCAGAAGATGTTCGGGTGTGAAGCGCTGGTGTCCTTCCCGCAGGGCCAGCGACTGGGCCGACTGGATGAAACCGCGGGACCGTTCGGTGTATTTTTCGAAATCCATGATGTGTCTTTCCTCTCCTCGGCACGCCTGCAAGGCCCCGTGCGGGCACCCGGCAAACGCCGTCAACGGTTGGCGGGGCAACCAGCCTCCCGGATCCTCGACGGCATCCTTCAGGCGGAACCCCTTGCTCGTCAGCTAATATGGTAAGTCTGCCTTGTGACGACAAGATCGGCGGCGGACGGCCCCGGGCCCGCTCGAAACTCTTGCGGTGGATCAAGGACATGATCTCTCGCCATCGCGCAGAAGGATCACATGGGAAACGAAGCTCCGCAGTTCAACCCGACCGGACTGGGCGCCTATAGCCCGTCCGAAGTGGCACGCCGCATCGAGGAGGCGGGCATCGCCAAGTCGCGGCTTCCGGCCGTACCTCTCATGACGCTCGCGGTTCTTGCGGGCAGCTTCATTGCCCTGGGCGCGGCGGCCTTTACCGCCGTCATGGCCGGAACGGACGTGAGCTATGGTCCGGCCCGGCTGCTGGGCGGTCTTGTCTTCTCGCTGGGGCTGGTGCTGGTGGTCGTGGCCGGTGCCGAACTCTTCACCGGCAACACGCTGATCGTCATGGCCTTGGTCGACCGCAAGATTCGCTTGCGCGATCTCCTCCGGAACTGGCTCTTTTCCTTTTCGGGAAATGCCGCCGGCGCCCTGGCGATCGTCGCCCTGATGGCACTGGCGGGGCTTCTCAATGGTCAGGTCGGCGAGCTGGCGATCCGCATCGCCGAGGCCAAGGCCAGCCTCGGCTGGACCGAGGCGCTGGCCCGGGGGATTCTCTGCAACATGCTGGTCTGCCTCGCCGTCTGGCTCACCTTTGCCGCCCGGGACGTGGCCGGAAAGATCCTGGCTATCCTGCTGCCGATCTCGGCCTTCGTCCTGCTCGGATTCGAGCACTCGATTGCCAATCTCTACCTGATCCCCGCCGGCTGGATGGCCGGGGCGTCGGTCGGATGGGGTGGCTTCCTGGGCAACCTCGTTCCGGTCACCATAGGCAACATCATCGGCGGCGCGGGCGGGGTGGCCCTCACCTATCGCCTGGCCTACCGGCCGGGTGGCTGACGGCGTCAGTCGGCGGCGGGTTCC
>JBGSNJ010000427.1:0-8342 GCA_041739715.1 Aestuariivirga sp. | reverse complement strand
TCGTGACGGCGACCTCGGTTCTGGCCGGGCGGGGCATCCCGTCCGAGGGCTATATGGTCGCCGTCGCGGCGGCGATGGAGGCGCCGGCCATCGTCTCGGCGCTCTGGCTCGCTTCGCGCTCGGGCGGGGGAAGCCGGATGGATGCCGAACTGTGGCGCGAGATCCTGTTGAACGGGTCGATCGTTTTGCTGGTGGGATCTTTCGTGATCGGCGCGATCACCGGGGCGGACGGCATGGCGCGGATCGAAAGCTTCATCGTTTCGCCGTTCCAGGGGGTGCTGTGCCTGTTCCTGCTGGACATGGGGCTGGTCGCCGGGCGGCTTCCTGCACTACGGCCAGGGCAAGTGGTATCCGGGCGAGACCCTGCCGCGCTGGACCTTCTCGCTCTACTGGCGGCGCGACGGCCTGCCGATCTGGAAAAACGCAGCACTGATCTCCCGGGAGGGCGCGGACACCGGCGCCACGGCGGAATCAGCCGAGACATTGCTCAAGACCATGGCCGCGGAACTGGGCGTCGCCGACGACTATGTGCAGCCCGCCTTCGAGGACCCGGCAGAGTGGATCATCAAGGAAGCCAACCTGCCAGAGAACGTGACGCCGCAGAACTCGAAGCTGAAGGACCCCGAGGAACGCCAGCGGATCGCGCGCGTGTTCGGACGGGGCCTGACGGAGCCATCCGGCTTCGTCCTGCCGATCCAGCGTTGGCAGGCCAAAAGCAGCGGCGCTAAATGGCGTTCGGAAAAGTGGAAGACCCGGCGCGGTAACCTCTTCCTCGTGCCCGGCGACAGTCCCGTCGGTTACCGGCTGCCGCTCGGCACGTTGCCCTATGTGAAGCCGTCCGAGTATCCCTATGTGAATATCGCCGACCCCACCGAGCAGCGTGGCCCCCTGCCCACCTATGTGGTGAGCAATGCGGCGGGGGAACTGCAAGATCGACGGGCTCAGCCCGTTGCCTCCTTTGCGGCATCGGAACCGGGACAGCAGCGCGTCGAGCAGAAGGCTGGCGAACTCGATGGCGCCGTCCGCACTGCGATGAGCGTCGAGCAACGCGATGGCAGGCTCTGCGTGTTCATGCCGCCGCTGGAGCGGATCGAGGACTATCTCGAACTGGTGGCCGCGGCTGAGGCTGCTGCCGCACGGCTCAACATGCCGGTCCATATCGAGGGCTATGCGCCCCCCGTCGATCCGCGCATGAACGTCATCCGCGTGGCCCCCGATCCCGGCGTGATCGAGGTGAACATTCACCCGGCCTCCACCTGGGAAGAATGCGTGATCACGACCGAGACCGTTTACGAGGAGGCCCGCCAGACAAGGCTCGGGGCCGACAAGTACATGATCGACGGACGCCAGAGCGGAACCGGCGGCGGCAATCACGTCGTGCTGGGTGCGGCAACCCCGCTCGACAGCCCGTTCCTGCGCCGCCCGGACCTCTTGAAAAGCGTCATCATCCACTGGCAGCGCCACCCCAGCCTCTCCTATCTCTTCTCGGGCCTCTTCATCGGCCCCACCAGCCAGGCGCCGCGCATCGACGAGGCACGCCACGATGGGCTCTACGAACTCGAAACGGCCCTCGCGCAGATCCCGGCGCCGGGCCACGGCGAGGCGCCAGCACCGTGGTTGGTGGACCGTCTGCTCCGCAATCTTCTGGTCGACTCCAGCGGCAACACCCATCGCGCCGAAATCTGCATCGACAAGCTCTATTCGCCCGACGGACCGACAGGACGCCTTGGCCTGATCGAGTTCCGCGGCTTCGAGATGCCGCCCGACCCGCGCATGAGCCTGGCGCAGCAAGTCCTGATCCGCGCGCTTGTCGCCAGGCTCTGGCATGCGCCGGTATCGGGCAGGCTCACCCGCTGGGGCACCACGCTGCACGACCGCTTCATGCTGCCGCACTATGTGTGGGAAGACTTCCTCGACGTGCTGCGCGACCTTGGCGCCCACGGCTTCACCTTCCAGCAGGAGTGGTATGAGGCGCAGGCCGAATTCCGCTTTCCGCGCTGCGGCGAGGTCGAATACGAGGGCGTCCACCTCGAACTGCGGCAGGCGCTGGAGCCTTGGCATGTGCTGGGCGAAACCGGGGCCATCGGCGGCACCGTGCGCTACACCGACAGTTCGGTCGAGCGGCTTCAGGTGAAACTCGCCACGGCGGACCCCGAACGCTACATCGTGACCTGCAACCAGAGGCGCGTGCCTTTGGGGAAGACGGGAACCTCCGGCGTCGCGGTGGGTGGCGTCCGCTTCAAGGCATGGCAGCCCGCGCTGGCGCTTCACCCGGTCCTGCCGGTCAACGCGCCGCTCACCTTCGACATCTTCGACACCTGGAGCGGGCGGGCGCTGGGCGGCTGCGTCTATCACGTCGCCCACCCGGGCGGGCGGAGTTACGACACTTTTCCTGTGAATGGCAACGAAGCCGAGGCCCGCCGCCTTGCGCGCTTCGAGCCGCGCGGCCATAGTCCGGGGTCCTACACCCCGCCTCCGGAAACAACGCACGGTGAATTCCCCATGACGCTGGACCTGAGGCGCCCACCCGGATTGTCGTGAATGCCGCATCACACCTCCTTGGCCCGACCAGATTCCGTCGCCCGGCTTCTGGCCGGATACCGCGCCATGGATGGTGTTCCGGACGAACTCATGGCGGGCGACGGCGCGCTGCGGCCGGTCTGGCGCGGGTTGATCGAAGCCATCGCCGCGACACCACATGAAGAACTGACGGACCGCTTCACCCGGGGCGACCAGTACCTGCGCGATGCGGGGGTTTTCTACCGCCGCTATGGCCCGCAGGATTCAGCCGAGCGCGACTGGCCGCTCAGTCACATCCCCGTCCTGATCGCCGAGAATGAATGGAAGGCGATCAGCGCCGGCCTGATCCAACGCGCCGAATTGCTGGAGCGCGTGGTGGCGGATCTCTATGGCGGGAACCGGCTCGTCGCAGATGGCCATCTGCCTGCGCGGCTGGTGGCTCAAAATCCGGAATGGTTGCGCCCCCTCGTCGGCATCACGCCGAGGTCCGGGCATTTTCTGCATTTTCTCGCCTTCGACATCGGCCGCAGCCCGCAGGGGCAATGGTGGGTGGTGGGCGACCGGACGCAGGCCCCGTCGGGGGCCGGCTTCGCGCTGGAAAACCGCATCGCCACGACGCGCATCTATGCCGACCACTTCGCCCGCAGCAACGTGCATCGGCTGGCCGGGTTCTTCCGGAGCTTCCGCGATGCGCTGCAGGACATGCGCGGCGGCGTCGACAGCCGCGTCGGCATCCTCACGCCGGGGCCGATGAACGATACCTATTTCGAGCATGCCTATATCGCGCGCTACCTCGGCTTCATGCTCCTCGAGGGCGAGGACCTGACGGCGCGCGACGGCAAGCTGATGGTCCGCACTGTATCCGGCCTGCAGCCCGTCAACGTGCTCTGGAGGCGGCTCGATGCCGCCTGGGCCGACCCTCTCGAACTCGATGAGGCGTCACGGATCGGCACAGCGGGCCTCGTCGGAACGGTACGGGCCGGAAACCTCGAGATTGTGAACGCGCTGGGCTCCGGCGTTCTGGAAACCCGCGCCCTCATGGCTTTCCTGCCGCGCATCTGTTCGGCACTCACGGGCCAGCCGCTGCTCATGCCCAACATCGCGACATGGTGGTGCGGCCAGGATGCCGAGCGCGAATATGTGAAGGCCAACGCCACCCGCATGACCATCGGAAGCGCGCAGGCGACCCGGCCGCCTTTCGATCTCGACGAGGTCGCGGCGGTCGGCGGGCACTTCAACCGGGAGATGGGCAGGTCCGTCGCTGAGTGGATCGACGAAAACGCCGGCCTGCTGGTCGGCCAGGAATCTGTCACGCTGTCGACCACGCCGACTTTCGAGGGGCATGAACTGGTGCCCCGCCCGATGAGCCTCCGCATGTTTCTCGCCCGCACGGCGGAGGGCTGGCAGGTCATGCCGGGAGGCTTCGCGCGGATCGGCAGGGCCGGTTCTTCTGCCGCCCTCGCCATGCAGCGCGGCGGCTCGACCGCGGATGTCTGGATTGTGAGCGACGGTCCGGTGCCGGCCGACAGCATGCTGGCCTCCGCATCGACGCCCTACAGCCGCCAGCAGCCCGCCGTGCTGCCGAGCCGTGCCGCCGACAACCTGTTCTGGCTGGGCCGCTATGTCGAGCGCGCCGAACATACCATCCGGCTTCTGCGCGCCTACCACCTGCGGCTGGCGGAACTGGCCACGGGTGACACGCCGCTGCTCCTTCATGCGGCCAAGATCCTGAAACAGATGGGCGCCGAGCCGTCGGACGGACTGCCGCCCGGAATAGCCTCCACATTGGCGCAGGCCTCGTCCGCGGCGGGCCATGTGCGCGACCGCTTCTCGATCGACGGATGGCTGGCGCTTCACGACCTCGCGAAGACAGTCAATCAGATGGCGAAGACCGCCAAGCCGGGAGACGACATGGCCCGCGCCATGGGCGTGCTGCTGCGCAAGCTCTCGGGCCTGTCAGGGCTGGTGAATGAAAACATGTACCGCTTCACCGGCTGGCGCTTCCTCAGCATCGGCCGCTCGCTCGAACGTGGTGCAGGCCTGTCGGGACTGCTGGCGGCCTTCGCCGATCCGAAGGCGCCGGAAGGCAGCCTCGATCTCGCCGTGGAGGTGGCCGACAGCGCGATGTCGCACCGGACGCGCTTTGCCGTCTCCACCAATCGCGCCACCGTCATCGACCTTCTGGCGCTGGACCCGCTCAACCCGCGCGCCATCATGTATCAGGTCAATGAGATCTCGACCCACATCGGCTTCCTGCCCGAGCCCCGGGGACCGTTGCAGGAGAAGGTGATGGAGACCCACAGCCGCCTCGCCACGCAAACGGCGGAAACGCTCGATACCAGGGCCCTGCTTGAGCTGCGAAAGGACTTCGCCGCCCTCTCCAACCAGCTCACCGCAGCCTATCTGGCTTGAGGGGCACGGCATGCTCTACGACATCAAGCTCCGCATCGCCTACGACTACGACAACGCCGCCGATGCCAGCCGCCAGATCACCTGCCTCATGCCGCTGGACCTGCCGGGCGAACAGCGCATCATCTCATGCACGCAAACCGTCAATCCGGAACCGCAGGAATGGCTGGAGCGAGCCGATTTCTTCGGCAACCGCGTCGTCGAACTCGCCTACACGCAGCCCCATCGCAACATCATCTTCACGGTCAAGGCGAGGGTCGAGCGCGAAGAGGCAGCGGCGCGGCAGCCCGGCCTGCTGAAACTTTCAGGATTGGCATCTGAGATCGACGCGCACATGGAGCTTGGGCCGCAATCGCCGCATCATTTTCTGGGAGATAGCGCGCGGGTCCGACTTCATCCGCTTGCGGAGCATTATGCGCGTGCGCGGGTCACTGGCGATCCGCCGGTGTACGATGCCGTGAGGATGATCGGCCAGTCCTTGCACGCCGACATGCACTACGATCCAGAGGCGACGACGGTCGAAACACCGATGATCGAAGCCTTCGAGCGCCGTCACGGTGTGTGCCAGGATTTTTCCCATGTGATGATCGCCTGCCTGCGCGGCATCGGCATCCCGGCCGGCTATGTCAGCGGCTTCCTGCGCACCCATGTGCCTGAGGGCAAGCAGCGGCTTGAGGGTGCCGACGCGATGCACGCCTGGGTGCGCGCATGGTGCGGGAGAACGGAAGGCTGGATCGAGTATGATCCCACCAATGCGATCTTCGTCAATGCCGATCACATTGTCGTTGCGCGCGGACGTGACTATGCCGACGTCGCTCCCACCAAGGGCATCCTGCGCACCTATGGCCACCACACCAGCACGCAGGCCGTGGATGTCGTCGAGGCCGCCACGATCACCGGTCCGTAGGCATGACCGCCGCCCTGTTGTGAACGAGGCCGTGAATGAATTCCAGCTTCGCGGAGATGGTCGCCGACAGGACGAAGGGATAGAAATCGCGATTGCCGATCGACCGGTTCACGGCGTTCATCGCGATCGTCAGCGGAATCCAGCCGTCGATCAGTTCCTTGAAGTTCGCGACCGCATAGGCGCCACCTTCTTGACCGTTCGCCTTCAAGTTCAGGCCAAGTCCATAGCTTTCCGCCGTCTCGAGACCATCGACAATATGAAAGTAGTGCGACCAGGTTTCAGCGAAGTCCTCCCAGGGATGTGATGTGGCATATGCGCTGACAAAGGACCGGTTCCAGCCTGCGGGCGCGCCCGAGTTGTAGTAGCGTTGCAGAGCTTGGGCATAGTCGCTGCGCTCATCGCCGAAGAGCGAGCGGAAGCCTGCCATATCGCTGCCATCTCCGATCAGGCAGTCCCAGTAGTAGTGCCCCAGCTCGTGCCTGAAGTGGCCGATAAGCGTGCGATAGGGTTCGCCCATTGCTACACGATGCCGTTCACGCACATCATCGTCGGCCTCCGCAATGTTAATGGTGATGCGGCCATCTTCATGTCCGGTGACCACGCGGTTCTCGAAGCCTGACCATGAGAGCGTGTCGGCTTTCAGTTCGAAGCGGAGCTGGCGAGCGTGCGGTTGACCGTCCTGCCACAGCGGCAAGCGGAACTTGAGCAGCGAATAGAACACCGTCCGCTTGGCCGCTTCCAGCTTGGCCCATCGCTCGGTGTTCTCCGGAAACGAGAGGTCGGGAATGATCACCGTATGCCTGCAGCTGAGGCAGACGTTCGAGGCTGCATCGGCAACCAGCCAGTTGCATCCGATGATCGCGCGGTTGGCACAGGACTGGAATTGCCCTTGCTGATCCTGCCAGAATGCCGAGCCGGATGGCGCGATCAGCATGCGGTCCGACGACGGCTCATATCCGAGCTGCCCGCCGCATCCGACGCAAGCTGCGTTCTCGAAATGGAGTCCGTTGCCGCATGTTTCACACGAATAGAGCCGCAATCCGAAATCCCCCTCTGGCGCCCTGCATTCAACGCGGTGGCCAAGCCACAGCGAAACTCTTTGTCATCCGGCAAATCTGCTCGGCATCAATGTGCGAGACAGTGTGGGGTTCCGATCCAGCGCTTCTGCAACGTGCAGGTCAGGCCAGCAGTGCAAGCATCCCTCGGTCGAGCGCGCGGAAGCGGTTGAATCTCCGGTCATAGAGTTCGGCAAGGGACCTGTCCGGCTCGTGCCGGCGGCCCACGCGCGTCATCGCGGCGGCAGCCGTCCCGAGATCGGCATAGAGGCCGCCCGCCACGGCCGCACAAATGGCTGCACCTTGCGCACCCACCTCCTCGGCTTCGGCGATCTCGACAGGCTGCTGCATCACGTCGGTGAAGATCTGCGCCCAGACGGGTGAGCGCGCGGCACCGCCCGCGAGCCGGATCGTGGACGGCCAGCCTGTTCCCGCATGACGGAGCACGTCCTGCGCATGGACAAGATGCTGGAACGCCACGCCCTCGAACAGCGCCCGCAGCATGGTGCCCTGACCGTCCGTCGAACCAAGATCGAGAAAGGCGCCACGACGGGGCGCCGGCCCGTGAATGAAAGGCAGGAACTGGCAGCGCTGTCCCTGCACCGGGCTTTGCGCCACCAGCGCATTGGCTTCGCCAAGTGTGACGTGGCCCCCGGTGGCGTGCTCGAGATACCAGTGGAGATTGGCGGCCGAGGACGGGCTGCCTTCGGCAATGAGGCGGCATGACCGGTCGCGGTGGATCATGTGCAGGATCGGTGGATCGCCGCCTTCGCTGGCCTTGCTCTCGATGCAGTTGATCGACCATGTGCCGGCGATCATCACGAGGCTTCTGTCATCGGTGACGCCCGCCCCCAGCACGCAGGCCGCGACATCCATCATCGAGCCCGCGATGGGCGTGCCCGTCCTGAGGCCGGTCTCCGCCGCCGCTTCGGCACTGACTAGGCCACCGATGCCGGAGTTCTCGACGAGCGGCGGGAGCTTTGCGATCACCTCCGCAATGCCGAGTCTCTCGAACACGGAGATGGCATAGACCCCGCGCGCGATATCCATCAGGCCGCCGCCGCTGGCATCGGTCGGGTCGGTCCACGCCTCGCCAGAGAGCCGCATGCGGATGAAGTCCTTGCAGGACAGTGCCCAGCGGCTGCGCCGCATCACGTCGGGCTCATGCCGGGCCAGATGCGTGAGCTGCATGATGGTCTGACCACCCCAGACGCGCTGACCGCTGATGGCGGCAATGCGCTGTGCATCACCGCTTGCCAAGAGAGCATCCACGATCGGCTGCGCCCGGTGATCGACGGACACGATGCCCGGCCGCGTGCCTCTGCCATTTTCATCAACGAGAAAGATGCCATTGCCGAATCCGGTGCAGCCGATGGCGGCGATGCGGCCAGCGACATCCCCGGCGGAGAGCACCGCCCGGATCGCGGCGGCGCAGGCTGCCCAGAACGCCT
>JBGSNJ010000410.1:0-14898 GCA_041739715.1 Aestuariivirga sp. | reverse complement strand
CTGCTGCAGGCCGAGCGCCACGGCGCGGAGGCCCGAGCCGCAGAGCTGGTTCATGCCCCAGGCCGGAGCCTCATGCGGGATGCCGGAATGGACGGCGGCCTGGCGGGCCGGGTTCTGGCCCTGCCCGGCGGCAAGCACCTGCCCCATGATCACTTCCTCGACCTCGCCCGGCTCGACCCTGGCGCGCTCCATCACCGCCTTGATCGCCACGGTACCGAGTTCGGCGGCCGACAGGGCCGACAGCGACCCATTGAACGAGCCCACCGGCGTGCGCGCCGCGGATACGATGACAACCCCATTTTCAGAACCGGCCATGAACTGCCTCCTTGTTGGACTTTGCGGTCAATTGCATATGCCCTCCATAGCATTGTTTGTGCAATGCGACATAGGTTGTGGGCGGGTCCCGCCGAAATTTTCGCGCTTGCAATTGTGCAGTGCGGGGAGCAAGTTTTTGCGGTGGACCCCTGCGAAAAGCCGGAAAACCGGGGCCATTGCTGGAGGAGTAAGGGCGTTGACCGAGGAAAAAGCTGCACCGCAAAACGCTGTCGTCATCAAGAAATACGCCAACCGGCGGCTCTACAACACGGCGACGAGCACCTATGTGACGCTCGACGATCTGGCCTCCATGGTCAAGGGTGGAACCGATTTCCTCGTCTACGACGCAAAATCGGGCGAGGACATCACCCGTTCGGTGCTGACCCAGATCATCTTCGAAGAGGAAAACAAGGGCACCAACCTGCTGCCAATCAATTTCCTGCGCCAGCTCATCCGCTTCTATGGCGACTCGATGCAGGCCTTCGTACCCGGGTTTCTGGAGTTCTCGCTAGAGAATCTCGGCAAGGAGCAGGAGAAGTTCCGGAGCCAGCTGATGGAAGCCTGGGGAGCCGATCCTTTCAAGGCCATGCAGGATCATGCCCAGCGCAACATGGCGATGTTCAATGACGCCATGAAGATGTTCAATCCCTTCGCTGCCATGGGTGGCATGCCCGGCGCTTCCGGAACCGCGGCCCAGCCGCCCCGGACCGGCCCCGCGCCGGCCCGCGACGACCTGCAGGTCCTCAAGGACCAGCTTGCTGCGATGCAGCAGAAGATCGACACGCTCGCCCAGAAGTAGGCGTCAGCCGGTAGCGCGCCGGGCGGTGTCGCTGACCAGGTCGGCGAAGCTCGGTTCTGCAGCCTTGGCAGACCTGTCTCCCTTCAGCGCCTGATCGAGCGCCGAAATCGCATCCCGGAGCTTGCTCAGTTCGCCCGACAGCGCGTGCTCGAAGGATTGCACCACCGTCTTCGTGGCGCCGTCCTCCGGACTGTCGGCCGATGTGCCGGAATCCGTGACGGAGGCTGCCGGCTCGCTGACCGGGTTCCACGGTGCGGCGGCCTCTGCAGGTTCGGCCGGCAGGGACGCGAGATCCTCTTCGCGCAGGACAGGCGTCTCCGCGAGCGCGCTGTCCCACTCGATCTCCGAAGGCAGCACGAATGGCGAACGGGCCCCGGCCGCTGCCGCTTCCTTCGCTGCAGGCCAGGGAGCCTGCAAGATGGCTTCGCCAAAGAGATTGCCCTGCATGAGGTCTATCCCCCAGTCGCGCAGCAGCACGGCATCCTCTTCGGACTCGACCCATTCGGCGACCGTCTGGATATTGAAGGTACGGGCCATGTCGATCAGTGAACGGACGAAATAGGTGTTGTCGCCGTTTCCTGCGAGGTCGCGGCAGAAGGTGCCGTCGAGCTTGAGCATGTCGATCGGCAGGGCGCGCAGATTGCGGAAAGAGGTGAAGCCGGCGCCGAAGTCGTCGATGGCGACGCGGCAGCCCAGTTCGCGCAGCTGTTCGACGAAGCGCACGGTCTCATGGAGATCGCCAAGCGCGACGGTTTCGGTGATTTCGATGGTGAGCCTGTCGGTAACGGCACGATTGGACGCCAGCATCTCGATGATCTGGGGATACCAGCGCGGATCGGTGGCCGTCGTCCCGGAGAGGTTGAGGGACAGCCGGGCGTCGGAATGCTTGTGCAGCGACGCCACCACCATCTGCGCCACGGCACGGTCAATGAGGCGGACCAGGCCCAGCTTCTCGGCGATCGGAATGAGGTGTACGGCGGTGATCACCTCGCCGGCCGGATCAACCATGCGCAGCAGCGCCTCGTGGAACACCGGCGTGCGGGTCTTTGCCTCGATCACCGGCTGGAAAGCCAGGCGGAACAAGCCCTCGCGCAGACAGCGTACGGTTTCGGTGGCGCTGCGGGCATTGAGCGCGCGCTCGGAACTGCGCTGTGGCGACGGACGGTAGACCACGTAACCGTCCGACGGGCGGCGCCTCGCCTCGGCCAGCGCTTCCTCGGCCCGGGCCATTGCCGTGTTCGGATCTTCGGCATGGGTGGGCAGAATCATTGCGCCGATGGACAGCAGCGCCCAGACCGGACCGCGTTCGGTTTCGATCACGCTCTCGCGCGCCACGCTGAGGAAGCGCTCCGCCGCGATGGCAAGATCTTCCTCACCGCAACTGTTGAGGATCAGGCCGAACTTGCTGCCCGAGTAGCGTCCGATGGCATCGCCGGTACGCACCACCTGCCGCAGGCGGCGCGCCATGTTGACAACGACCTCGTCGGCCACTTCAAAGCCATAGGCCTCGTTGACCACGGAAAGATTGTTGATGGCGGCAATCAGGAAGGCGCAGACCGTGCCCTCGCGGGCGGCGACCGACATGGCTTCGCCAAGGGCCTCGGACAGGCGGCCACGGTTCATCATGCCGGTGAGCGGATCGCAGTTGCCGAGGAAGCTCAGATGCTGGTCGCGCTGGTGCCGCGCATCGAT
This sequence comes from Aestuariivirga sp., assembly GCA_041739715.1. Lineage (GTDB taxonomy): Bacteria > Pseudomonadota > Alphaproteobacteria > Rhizobiales > Aestuariivirgaceae > Aestuariivirga. The sequence continues at coordinate 12,092 of JBGSNJ010000410.1, read as the reverse complement.
GCGGCGCACCGTGCCGAAGACTTCGACGGGACGACCATCCTTGCCGCCGAACCAGCTGCCGTGATCCTCCAGCCAGAGGCTGGCGCGGCCAAGGCGGCCTTCGGGGCGGAACTTGTATTCGATCTGGAAGGGTACGCCGTCGCCGTCGTCGATGACGGTGGTGCGCATGACCGCATCGTAGCGGCTGGTGAAATTGTCAGGGTCGAGATAGGACGCAAAGGCGCGGCCGGTGGCAATCTCTCCGGGATCGCAGCCCATGACATCGGCGGCATTGGATGACCAGACGATCTCGTCGGTGTCGATCACCCAGTTGTAGGTGGCGACGCCCGCGGCTTCCATGGCGCGCAGTGCGCTGCCGAGCGGATCCGTGGCCTTGGCAGTGCCGGACCTGTGGTGATTTCCCGAACTATCGCTGCTCACGCGGCCTCCGCAACTGGTGCCGGACTCCCGCTCCGGCAATCCGGGGCGGGGGCCTGACCCGGACTGACCTTAGTTGAGCAGGGAAAATCTTTTCTTAACGTCGTTATTCAAATGCCGAGCGCCAGGCCATCCTTGCGCGGGTCCGATCCGCCGATGAGAATTCCGCGGCGATGGTCGATCACGATGGCTTGGCCGCCGCCCAGCGGTTCGGGCGCTGGAACCAGGGCATGACCGCGGTCGCGCAGTCCGGCCTGGGCAGCTTCGGTCACACCGCTTTCCACCAGCACCTCGCCACCCTTGGGGAAGTAGCGCGGCATGTCGATGGCCGCCTGGGGATCCATGCCATAGATATAGCGGTTGACGGCAACGCAGAGGTGACCCATCGGCTGGTAGTCGCCGCCCATCACTCCGAAGCTCATGTCGACGCGTCCGTCCTTGCGGGACATGGCCGGAATGATGGTGTGTAGCGGCCGCTTCGCCGGGCCGATGCAGTTGGGATGGCCGGGATCGGCGACGAAGCAGGCGCCGCGGTTCTGCAGGCTGATTCCGGTTGCCGGCGTGACGATGGCCGATCCGAAGCCGTAATAGATCGAGTTGATGAAGGAGACGGCCAGCCGGTTGCGGTCGACGACACTGAGATAGATGGTGTCCGACTGGCGCATGGCGGTCCGGATATCGAGCGCCTGCTTCATGTCGATCATGTCGGCCAGCCTTGCGGCCATACCGGGGCTGAGAAGCTCTGCCACGGGCACTTCGGCGAAGTCCGGATCGGCGATATGACGGTTGCGCAGTTCCCAGGCCAGTTTCATCGCCTCGATTTCGATGTGCATGCGATCGGGCGAATCGGGCTCGTGCCGCGCGAGGCCGAAATGGGACACGACATTGAGTGCGATGAGGGCGGTCAGACCCTGGCCGCTGGGTGGAATTTCAAGCACTTCATGCCCGGCGAAGCCGGTGGAAATGGGCTCCACCCAGGTCGAGGTATGGCTGGAGAAGTCCGTAAGCGTCAGCAGCGATCCCATGGCGCGGACATGGCCCACGATGTCGGCGGCGATAGGCCCCGCATAGAAGGCGTCACGGCCCTCCCGGGCGATGAGCCGCAATGTCCGGGCCAGGGCCGGATAGGCGATGACGTCGCCCTCCTGCGGCGCCAGTCCATTCTTCAGGTAGTGCTGCTGACCCCCGGCGTCGGCCAGGAGATCCGGCGCGTCTGCGGGCCAGTCCAGGGCGACGCGCGGGGTGACGGGAGTTCCGGCCTCGGCCATACCGATGGCGGGCGCCAGGCAATCGGCGAGCGACATGGTGCCGTAGGCCCTGAGCAGCTGGTCCCAGCCGTCGATGGCGCCTGGAACTGTGATGGCATGAATGCTGCGGGGTGCGATGCGGGTGAGGCCCGAGGCTCTGAGCCAGTCGGCATCGGCGGCCCGGGCTGACCGCCCGGAGGCGTTCAGGCCCTGCACCTTGCCATCCGGCGTGCCGATCAGGGCAAAGCAGTCCCCGCCGATACCGGTCATGGCCGGCTCGACGACGCAGAGCACCGCCGAGGCCGTGACAGCGGCATCTACCGCATTGCCTCCTGCCTTGAGGCATTCCACCGCGGCCAGCGTGGCCATCGGGGCGGAAGTCGCGGCCATGCCGGACGTCGAATAGGCGGTGGAGCGTCCGGGTCGGTCGAAAGCACGCATGAATGGGCCTGTCAGAGACTGGGTTTATGGATTGGTCATTGCCTTTTCCTGCCCTTTCGGCGCAAGATTGGCTACTATTGGTCTGAATTGGTTGTGATTGGGCGTCGAAAACGGCGTGATCATGTCGGTTGGAACGCTGCGCAGCCCGTCGAGACTATGTTACGCCCCGCCCCAATTCAAACACCAATGAGGAGCCGCCCCACATGTCCACGGTGAAGAGCGATATCGAAATCGCCCGCGAAGCCAAGATGAAGCCGATCATGGAAATCGGACGAGGTCTCGGCATTCCGGAGAAGGACCTCATTCCCTACGGCCACACCAAGGCCAAGGTGTCGCTCGACTACATCGACAGCCTGAAGTCCAAGAAGGACGGCAAGCTCATCCTGGTGACCGCCATCAATCCCACGCCGGCGGGCGAAGGCAAGACCACCACCACCGTGGGCCTTGGCGACGGCCTCAACCGCATCGGCAAGAAGGCCATGATCGCATTGCGCGAGCCCTCGCTCGGTCCCTGCTTCGGCATGAAGGGCGGCGCCGCCGGCGGCGGCTACGCCCAGATCGTGCCGATGGAGGACATCAACCTGCACTTCACCGGCGACTTCCACGCCATTACCTCGGCGCACAACCTGCTCTCGGCGATGATCGACAACCACATCTACTGGGGCAACGAACTCGGCATCGACACCCGCCGCGTCGCCTGGCGCCGCGTCATGGACATGAACGACCGTGCGCTGCGCGAGATCGTCTGTTCGCTGGGCGGCGTGGCCAACGGCTTTCCGCGCGAGGCGGGCTTCGACATCACGGTGGCCTCCGAGATCATGGCCATCCTCTGCCTTTCGACCTCGATCGCCGACCTCGAGCGCCGCATGGGCCAAATCGTCGTGGCCGCCAAGCGCGACAAGGGCCAGGTCCTGGCCAAGGACATCAAGGCGCCGGGCGCCATGACCGTGCTGCTCAAGGACGCGCTGATGCCCAACCTGGTGCAGACGCTGGAGAACAACCCGGCCTTCGTGCATGGCGGCCCCTTCGCCAACATCGCGCATGGCTGCAACTCGGTGATGGCGACCAAGACGGCGCTCAAGCTCGCCGACTACGTGGTTACGGAGGCCGGTTTCGGCGCCGACCTCGGCGCTGAGAAGTTCTTCGACATCAAGTGCCGCAAGGCGGGACTCGCGCCGGCGGCAACCGTCATCGTCGCGACCGTCCGTGCACTGAAGATGCACGGAGGCGTGGCCAAGGACGATCTCAAGAAGGAGAATGTCGAGGCGCTGAAGAAGGGCCTCGCAAATCTCGGGCGGCACATCGAGAACGTGAAGAAGTTCGGCGTGCCGATCGCGGTGGCGATCAACCACTTCATTTCCGACACCGACGCGGAGATCGAGGCGGTGCGCGAGTACTGCAAGGGCCACGGCGTGGAAGCCTTCAAGTGCACCCACTGGGGCGAGGGCGGTAAGGGCATCGAGGGCCTGGCCAAGCACGTGGCGGAGCTCGCGGACAAGGGCGCCTCGCAATTCAAGCCGATCTACGACGAGAGCCTCTCGCTGTGGGACAAGGTCAGGACCATCGCCAAGGAAATCTACCGGGCGGACGACATCGTGGCCGACAAGTCGGTGCGCGACCAGCTCAAGGCCTTCGAGGCCCAGGGTTATGGCAAGTTCCCGATCTGCATGGCCAAGACGCAGTATTCCTTCTCGACCGATCCCAATCTCAAGGGCGCGCCCACCAACCATATGGTGCCGATCCGCGAGGTGCGGCTCTCGGCCGGCGCGGAGTTCATCGTGGTCATCTGCGGCGACATCATGACCATGCCGGGCCTGCCCAAGGTCCCGTCAGCCGAGGTGATCGGTCTCGACGACAAGGGCCAGATCGCCGGCCTGTTCTAGGGCCGAGTCGGCCTCTTTCGAGGTTCAGAAGGGCGCGCCGGTGCTTCCGGTGCGCCCTTTTCGCGTGCCGGCGGCGCGAATCCGGTCTTTCGCACCTGCGACAAAGCGGCTCACGATCTCTGCGACAGTTGCACAATCCTGGGGCAAAAGCGGCCCAACCCTGCTCCAAAGCGCTTTAAAACCTGTCAGATTGCCGTTCTTTGCGGCAGCGCAGCATTCGAATTCAACAGTGTTACAGAATTATAAACATCTGTATTAATTGATATAAGCCTAGATATGCGAAAATAGCATTGCTCTTTCTGTTGCGCTGCACCTAGATTGGGGCCGTAGACAGCAACCATCACGATGTCAATCCAAAGGGGAATGACCATGTTCGAAGTCCTGAAATCCCGCTACGCCGTCTGGAAGCGTTATTCGCGCACCGTCTCTGAATTGGAGATGCTGAGCACCCGCGAGCTCGCCGACCTCGGCATCAGCCGTTGCGACATTCCGCGGCTTGCCCGCGAGGCCGTCCGCTCATGATCGGCTTCTCCGGACTGGCCCAGCTGCTGCTGCGGAGCCGCCGGATGAAGGCATACCGGCAGGCCCGCGCCGAGATCGAGGCCCTCTCTGAGGCCGATCTCGCCGACATGGGGCTGAAGCGCTACCAGCTCGGGCATGTCGCCCGCAGCAAGTCCCTGCGCTGAAGCCGCGATCATATTGATTTCCGAAGGGCCTGCGCGGCAAAACTGCTGCGCGGGCCCTTCGCTTTCGTCTCGCGTCAATCCGCCGCCACAAGCCGGTTGCGAGTCCTTTTCCACTGTGATAGCCAACGCGCGCGGCGAAGCAGGCTTCGCTCCGCAGGTGTGCCATTTTGTGTGCACACTTCCCTGAATTCAAGCGGTTCGATGCCAGTCGCCGGCCTCTATCCGCCAAGCAGAATGAAAGACGGATCGTGGCTAGCACAGATCAGACAGTTACTGGCGTCCCGGGGCGCTATGCCAGCGCCCTGTTCGACCTCGCCAAGGAAGAAAAATCGGTCGATTCCGTGCAGGCACAGCTCGCCGGCTTCCGCGCCGCCATCGAAGGCTCTGCCGATCTCAAGCGCATGGTGACCTCTCCCGTCTTCACCTCTGCCGACCAGATCGCCGCCATCGAAGCCATCTGCGCCAAGGCCAAGGTCACCGGCACGAGCCTCAACTTCCTCCGCCTGGTGGTCAAGAACCGCCGCCTGCCGGCGCTTCCCGCCATCATCGATGCCTTCGACACGCTGGTCGCGATCTCGAAGGGCGAGATTGGCGCCGAAGTCATCTCGGCCGACAAGCTCTCGGCCGTTCAGCTCAAGGACCTCAAGGCCGCGCTCAAGGCTTCGACCGGGCGCGACGTCACGCTCTCAACCCGGGTCGATTCATCGCTTCTCGGCGGTCTCATCGTGAAGGTGGGCTCTCGGATGATGGACAACTCGCTCAAGACCAAACTGCAGAATCTCAAGATCGCCATGAAGGGGACCGCCTGATGGACATTCGCGCCGCCGAAATTTCCGCAATTCTCAAGAAGCAGATCAAGGATTTCGGCAAGGACGCCGAAGTCTCCGAGATCGGACAGGTGCTGTCGGTCGGTGACGGCATCGCCCGCGTCTACGGCCTCGACAGCGTCCAGGCCGGCGAGATGGTCGAGTTCGCCAACGGCATGAAGGGCATGGCCCTGAACCTCGAGACCGACAATGTCGGCATCGTGATCTTCGGCAACGACCGCGACATCAAGGAAGGCGACACCGTCAAGCGGACCGGCGCCATCGTGGAAGTGCCGGTGGGCAAGGAACTGCTCGGCCGCGTGGTCGACCCGCTCGGCAACCCGATCGACGGCAAGGGCCCGATCAAGTCCAAGACCTTCAAGCGCGTCGACGTGAAGGCGCCCGGCATCATTCCGCGCAAGTCTGTCAACGAGCCGATGTCGACTGGCCTCAAGGCCATCGACGCGCTGATCCCGATCGGCCGCGGCCAGCGCGAGCTGGTCATCGGCGACCGTCAGACCGGCAAGACCGCCATCATTCTCGACACCATCCTGAACCAGAAGCCGATCCACATCGCCGGCCCGGAGAAGGACAAGCTCTACTGCGTCTATGTCGCCTGCGGCCAGAAGCGCTCGACGGTGGCCCAGTTCGTCAAGATCCTCGAGGACAACGGCGCGCTGGAATACTCCATCATCGTCGCCGCAACCGCCTCCGACCCCGCCCCGCTGCAGTATCTGGCGCCCTTCTCCGGCTGCACCATGGGCGAGTACTTCCGCGACAACGGCATGCATGCCCTGATCGCCTATGACGATCTGTCCAAGCAGGCCGTGGCCTATCGCCAGATGTCGCTGCTGCTGCGCCGCCCGCCGGGCCGCGAAGCCTATCCGGGCGACGTCTTCTATCTGCACTCGCGCCTGCTCGAGCGCGCCGCCAAGATGAACGACGATCTCGGCGGTGGTTCGCTGACCGCGCTGCCGGTCATCGAAACCCAGGCCAACGACGTGTCGGCCTACATCCCAACCAACGTCATCTCGATCACCGACGGCCAGATCTTCCTCGAGACGGAGCTCTTCTACCAAGGCATCCGTCCCGCGGTGAACGTCGGCCTCTCGGTGTCGCGCGTCGGCTCCGCCGCGCAGACCAAGGCGATGAAGCAGGTGGCCGGCAAGATCAAGGGCGAGCTGGCGCAGTACCGCGAAATGGCGGCCTTCGCGCAGTTCGGTTCCGATCTCGACGCCTCCACCCAGCGCCTGCTGAACCGTGGCGCACGCCTCACCGAACTCCTGAAGCAGCCGCAGTTCTCGCCGCTCAAGACCGAAGAGCAGGTCGTGTCGATCTATGCCGGCGTCAACGGCTATCTCGATCCGCTGCCGGTCAGCAAGGTGCGCGCCTTCGAGGACGGCCTGCTGCGCTTCATGCGTGACAAGCACGCCGACATTCTCGATGCGATCCGCAGCGAGAAGGCGATCTCCGATACCATGATGCCGAAGCTCAAGGCCGCGGTCGACACCTACGCCAAGTCCTTCGCCTAAGCGCCGGAGTTCCGATGGCAAGCCTCAAGGATCTCCGCAACCGCATCGCCTCGGTCAAGGCGACCCGCAAGATCACCAAGGCCATGCAGATGGTGGCCGCGGCGAAACTGCGCCGCGCGCAGGAAGCGGCCGTTGCCGCGCGTCCCTACTCAGAGCGCATGGCCGCGGTGCTGGCGAACCTCTCGTCCGCGATGGAAGGACAGGCCGGCGCGCCCGCCCTGCTCGCCGGTACCGGGTCCGACCAGGTGCATCTGCTCGTCGTTGCGACCGCTGAACGCGGCCTCTGCGGCGGCTTCAACTCCTCGATCGCCAAGCTGGCCCGCGAACATGCGGACCGGTTGCTCGCCCAGGGCAAGACGGTGAAAATCTATACCGTCGGCAAGAAGGGCAACGATTCGATGAAGCGCCTCTATGGCAAGTACTTCGTCGACGCGGTGGACTTCCGCGGCCAGAAGGCCGTCACCTTCGGCAATGCGCAGACAGTGGCCAACCGTATCCTCAAGATGTTCCATGACGGCGAGTTCGACGTGGCGACGCTGTTCTTCGCCGAGTTCAAGTCGGTGATCTCGCAGAAGCCCACGGCGCTGCGCCTCATCCCGGCGGATGTCTCCGGCGGCAAGCCCGCCGACCTCGGCGGCGCGGTCTACGAGGCCGAGCCCGAGGAAGGCGAGATCCTCGCCGACCTGCTGCCGCGCAACATCGCGGTCCAGGTCTTCCGCGGCCTGCTCGAGAATGCGGCCTCCGAACAGGGCGCACGCATGAGCGCCATGGACAATGCCACGCGCAATGCCGGCGACATGATCAACAAGCTGTCGATCAAGTACAACCGCCAGCGTCAGGCGCAGATCACCAAAGAACTCATCGAAATCATTTCGGGCGCCGAAGCGCTCTAGACGAACCGGAGAAGGACCGAAACAATGGCGAAGAAACCCGCAAGCGCTTCCACTGCGACCGGCCGCGTCACCCAGGTGACGGGCGCAGTCGTCGACGTCGCCTTCGACGGCGAACTGCCGGCCATTCTCAACGCGCTCGAGACCCTGAACAATGGCCAGCGCCTGGTGCTCGAAGTGGCCCAGCATCTGGGCGAGAACACGGTGCGCACCATCGCAATGGACTCGACCGAAGGCCTGGTGCGCGGCCAGGCGGTTACCGATACCGGCAACTCGATCTCGGTTCCGGTCGGCGAGGAAACCCTCGGCCGCATCATGAACGTGATCGGCGAAGCCATCGACGAAGCCGGTCCGATCAAGACCAAGACGCGCCGCCCGATCCATGCGCCGGCGCCCGATTTCGTCGACCAGTCGACGGAAGCGCAGATCCTGGTGACCGGCATCAAGGTCGTCGACCTGCTGGCGCCTTATGCAAAGGGCGGCAAGATCGGCCTCTTCGGCGGCGCCGGCGTGGGCAAGACCGTGCTCATCCAGGAGCTCATCAACAACGTCGCCAAGACCCATGGCGGCTACTCGGTCTTCGCCGGCGTGGGCGAGCGCACCCGCGAAGGCAACGACCTCTATCACGAGTTCATCGAATCCAAGGTGAACGCCGACCCGCACAATCCGGACCCGAACGTGAAGTCCAAATGCGCGCTGGTCTTTGGCCAGATGAACGAGCCGCCGGGCGCGCGCATGCGCGTCGCGCTGTCGGGACTCACGGTTGCCGAGCACTTCCGCGACCAGGGCCAGGACGTGCTGTTCTTCGTCGACAACATCTTCCGCTTCACCCAGGCGGGCTCGGAAGTGTCGGCCCTTCTCGGCCGCATCCCGTCGGCCGTGGGTTATCAGCCGACGCTGGCCACCGACATGGGCGCGCTGCAGGAGCGCATCACCACCACGACGAAGGGCTCGATCACCTCGGTGCAGGCGATCTACGTGCCGGCCGACGACTTGACCGACCCGGCGCCGGCCACCTCCTTCGCCCATCTCGATGCCACGACCACGCTGTCGCGGGCCATCGCCGAAAAGGGCATCTATCCGGCCGTCGATCCGCTCGACTCGACCTCGCGCATGATGGATCCGCGCATCGTCGGCGAGGAACACTACCAGACGGCGCGCCGCGTGCAGGCCATTCTCCAGCGCTACAAGGCGCTGCAGGACATCATCGCCATTCTCGGCATGGACGAACTCTCGGAGGAGGACAAGCTCACGGTGGCACGCGCCCGCAAGATCGAGCGTTTCATGTCGCAGCCCTTCGACGTCGCGGCCGTGTTCACCGGTTCGCCCGGCGTGCAGGTGAAGCTCGAAGACACGATCAAGGGCTTCAAGGGGCTGTGCGACGGCGCCTATGACCATCTGCCGGAACCGGCCTTCTACATGGTCGGCACCATCGAGGAAGCCATCGCCAAGGCCCAGCGCCTGGCCGCCGAGGCGGCTTAACCCAGATGGCCGGCCTTCATTTCGAACTCGTGAGCCCGGCGCGGCTTCTGTTCTCGGGCTCGGTGGCCTCGGTCACCATCCCGGGCACCGAGGGCGAGATGGGCATCTTCCCGGGCCATGCACCGACACTCTCGACGCTGAAGCCGGGCGTGGTCACCGTCTACAAGGACGGCGGCGGCACGGATCGCATCTTCGTGCGCGGCGGCATGGTCGAGGTCAATCCGCAGGGTCTGACGCTGCTTGCCGAGGTGGCCATCCCCATGTCGGAACTCGATGCCGCGCAGCTGGGGCAGCAGATCAAGCATGCCGAGGAAGATCTCGCCGACGCGAAGGACGGCGAGGACAAGCGCAAGGCGGCGGAAACGCTGGAACACCTTAAGGCGCTGCGCGCCGCGATCTGACGCAGTTGGTTTTTTCGAGGATTCGAGAGCCCGCGGCCAGCCCGCGGGCTTTTCCTATCCGCGGATCGCCACCCCGGGAACCCAGACGTAGCCGTCGTCATCCATGATCATGCATTCGCGCAGGCCATGCGGCTTGTCGATGCTGCCAGCGAGCACGGTATAGCCCAACGCGCGCGCCCGCGCTTCGGCCAGGTCGGGGTCGCAGCCATAGATGCGCAGTTCGACGCCCGCGCCCCGGCCTTCGACGCCCGCCACCACGCCAAGCAGCGGATTGCCGCGGTAAGTGTGATCAGCATGGAACATGAACTCGCCGCCGTTGAGCCGGAGTGCGGCGAAACTGCCATTGTCATAGGTGCTGGTGGCGCCCAGCACCTCCGTCACGAAGCGCACCGCGCGCGGCACGTCGGTGACCAGGAGATTGAAGCCGATGCCGCGCAGCGACCGTCCGTAGTCGGGCGCGGAGACCGGCGGTTCCCTGTCCGTGGAGGAGTCCGTCATGCCCCCAGCAGAACATGCTCGCGGTTGTCCTGACCATGCCAGATCACGGTGCATGGAGGAATCCGCTTCGGATTCGAAATGCCCTGCCGTCTCAGGGCCAGGAGCAGCACCACGGCAGCGTCGGTCACGGCTTCCGTGATGTCGGCCGACTCCAGGCCGCTCTCGAGAATGCGGGTCAGTTGCGCGGCGGCGGCGGCCGTCATCTTCTCGGCCTCGGACGGCGTCAGGCCGCGGGCTTCCTGCCAGCTTTCCAGAAGGTCGTCATGGCTGATCTCGGCACGCACCGCGTCGCCGATGCTGAAGGGCAATGTTCCTCCGCCGCGGGCCATCCTGTATCCGGGGCAGTTCAGCGAAAAGACAGGCCCGGCCGGGTCGGGCATCTGATCTGCATGCATGGCAAGCCTCATGGTTTGATCCATGCTGCGCCTCTTGTATTTCCGATCGGTTAACGATGTTCCGGCTCACGGAAGGGGCGAGTCGGGCCGTGCCAGCGCCTTGAGTTCGGCCATCGGGAAATCGCAGGCATAGGTTCCCTCGGCATAGGAGCCGATGGCATAGGAATCGAAGTTCACGCTGGCTCCCCCGGCATCGAAGCTCCAGCGGCTGAAGGTCGCCACATGTTCGCCGATCACGCCGTCCTGCATGGAGAAGTCCTGCGCCGGATCGTATGGTTCGCTGCCCCAGCGGATCTTCTTCTCGGCAATGATCTTGTCCTTGCAGCTGGCGATAAGCTTCACGACTGCGTCTTCGGGGAAGACATCATCCACCGTGTAGTCCTTGCCGGTCACCGGATCGAAGTTGAAGTTCTGGGTGCCGCCATTGCCATGCGCGCCGCCGGTGAAAGACCAGAAGCTGTGTTCGACCGAGTACAGGCGCGGCGCGGCAAAGCGGAAGGACATCGCCTCGATCATGGAGTAGACGCGGTCCATGGTGTCCTCGCCGTGTTTGCCGGTCTTGACGCGCGCCCCGATCTCGTCGGCGATCGCATTGAACCGTTTCTCGCCCGGCGTGCGCGCATCGGCAAAACGCAGCATGGTGACGTCGACTTCATAGACCTCGGGGGTTCCCTCCTGCAGGATGAACACAGGGATGACACGGCTGTCGGGTGCCGTGCCGCTCTCGGGCTTGCCCTCGAACAGCTTCAGCCGCTCGCGGGTCATATCGCTGACGCAGGAAACCATGCCGATCTCGGACTTCGGGCAATTGGCTTCGCGCTCGGCAATCCAGGCCTTCTGCGCCCGCGCCAGCATAGGACGCTCGGCTTCGGTGGAGAGCTTGCGCACGGCGCCATAGGCCTCGCTCATGCGGTCGTCGAGGGACTTGAGCGTGTCATCGCCGCAGATAGCCTTCTCCACCGGCGTCGCGGCCTTGGCGCAGTCGAAGGCCTGGGCCGGGTTGGCGGCCAGCATCACCGCGGCAAGACTAAGCCAGATGCGCATAGGCCTTCTCCTTCCAGTTCGAATGGTACCGGGCAAGTCCCGCAAGACCCGGCGGCGCCTGAAGCTTGAGCGACAGGCCGATGGCGGGAAGCCTGCCGTCGTCGATGAGTGCGAGGCTCGCCGCGCCCACTGTCGTTCCATCGCGCAAGTCCGAGGCCTTCACCTGCTGCCCGCGGCGGAGATCGGCGAGTATGGCCATCAGCACGGGATTCTGCGCGAAAGGTCCGTCGACGATGACATCGTGACGGGACGAAATGGCATCGAGCTGCTCCGACACCATCTGGGCGCAATAGAGGGCCGCGAGCGAGGCGCGGGCTTCGGCGCTCGCCGGAAGGTCGCCGACGATCCGTCCGCGCCCGCCCGAGCGCGG
>JBGSNJ010000405.1:0-1537 GCA_041739715.1 Aestuariivirga sp. | reverse complement strand
CCGCCGCGGCTGACGGCCCTGCCGGGAGGAGGCGGCGCTGCCCGCATCGCACAAACCGAGGCCGAATGGCCGTTGGAGCGTGTTGCCGTCGCTGCGCGCAACGGCAAGGCCGAAACCGCGCGCCGCGGGCCCGTTGTCACTGCACCGTCTATAGCCGTTCCGCGTGACCGCAAGCTGACTGTCGTTTCCCCGACAGACGCAGCATCGCCTGCGCCATCCGAGTCAGGCAAGCCGCGGTCCGAGGCGGAAACGATGACGGTCTTCGGAGCGCGCCAAAGCCGACAGCGCGGCAAGCCGCGCTATCTGTTCCTGTTTCTCGTCGTCGTCCTGCTTGCGATCCTTGCGGCAATCGGGATCTGGTCCTCGATCTTCCTCGCAAGCCGTGACCAGGACACGTCCGCAGTCGCCGCTTCGCAATCGGTGCCCGCCGTTGAAGAGACTTCCGCCGCAGAAGCCATCCTTCCGGCTTCGGAACCAGCCGCGAATGATGCCGAAGCAGCCGACCAGACGACCGAAGTGGCCTCTGCGACCGATATTCCCGCGCAGGCCGCGCCGGTAACCGCCCCTGTCGAAGAGACCGCCCCTGTCGAAGAGGTTGTATCAACGGCCGAACCGGTCGAGGTGGCCCCAACCCCCGAAGCGCCTGCAACGCTCGCCCGCGCGGAACCCGTCGCGCCCGAACCTGAACCCGAACCTGAACCCGCGCCTGTCGATGGGTCGGCTTTGGCGGGAGCGACCGGAACGGCCGAGGCGAACCGCAGCCCGGGCAATGATCCGCAGGACGAGATTTTCCTCGCCGTTGTCGACGCGCGCATTTCGACCAGCGATGCCGCCGCATTGGCGCCCCCATCGACAGCGACCGATGCGGTCCCGGGCGCGCAGCCCCTGCCCCCACCGTTTGGCACGCTTTATCAGTTCGATGCCGAAGGTCGGATCGTTCCTACCGCCGAAGGCATCGTCACCCCCGAGGGCGTGCTTCTCGTCGCGGGCAAACCGCCGCGGGTTCCTCCTGCGCGACCCGAAGCGCCGACAGCGGCAGCAAGCGCTGCAACAACTGACGCCGCCGCGCCTGCTGTCGGTGCCCTCTCAGCCGAGGTCACGACAGAAGACGCCGTGGCCGAGCCGTTCTTTGCCGACCCGGCCCTCGCCGGTGCGCGACCGCGGGTTCGCCCGGCAGACCTTGCACCCGTGATCCCACAGGCCGCGGATGACGACGCCTCGCTGACAGAAGCGGTCGATGTGCGCATCGCCAGCCTGAAGCCGCGCGCCCGCCCGCTGGAACTGTTCGCAGGTGGCGAAGAGGCGCTTGCCGCTCAGACTGCCGAAGCCTCGGCAGCAGCCCAGTCGGCGTCGGCATCGCTTGTTGCGGGACTTACGGACAGCAATGTGAGTCCGCTTGCCATTGCGGTGTCGCGCAAGCCTGCTCCTCGTCCGCAGACCATCGACCGGTCGATCGAGGCAGCTGTTCAACTCGCGGCCGCCGATGCCTCGCTGGTGCCCGATGCCGTGGCACCCGTGCTGGCCGAACCTGCTTCGG
>JBGSNJ010000386.1:0-3362 GCA_041739715.1 Aestuariivirga sp. | reverse complement strand
GCTGCGGGCCAGTGCATTGAAGCGCTCGAACAGCGGCGCCAGTTCGCTGGCCCGGCGCGGATCCAGCAGGATCTCGTCGCTGTGGCTGGCGGCGAGCTGATCCATGGCCTCCGCGATCTGGTGGAGCCGGGCGGACTGGCGGCGGCGCAGGAAGAAGAAGATGACGTAGGTGAGCAGGCTGGCGCCTAGCCCAGCGCTCACGCCAGCGGCCAGCGAGAGGGCGAAATGGTCGCGCAGGTCGGTGGCATCGGCCACGATCTGGGCGTGGCCGATCAGCCCGCCCGACGATTGCAGCCCGACGGTGACCGGCACCGTGCCATAGGTCAGCACGTCGAAGACCTTGGCATCCCCCGCGAAGGCGGCATCGGGATCGCCCAGGGCCTTGATGGTCTTGCCGCTGCCGTCGAGCAAGGCGGCATAGACGATCTCGGGCAGGCGCTTGACGTTGCGCAGCGCCTGCAACTGGGCCTCGCGGTCGCCAGCCGAGAGACCTTCGGCCGCCGAGGATGCAAACACACGAGCTGTAGTAACCAAACCTTGGTAGCGAGATATCACTTCGCTGTTAAGGCTGAGCGCGGCAAGCAGGCACGTGACCATCACCACGGCCGAGAACACCGCCATCGCCGCCCAACCCGCAAGATTGCGGCTGGCCGGCCTTGTCCTGCGATCTGTATCGTCCGGCATCATCCCGCCGGACTATCGGTCGGGACCATTTAAGAATCGTTTCTGTCCTTGCCCATAAGCAAACTTTAACGGCTTTCTGCAAAGCTCCTTGCGCTTTTGGAAGGATGGCGAATGGACAGCGGCGCGGGGCGACAGCCGGCCGGAGAGCAACGGGCCAGGCATGTGCTGGTGGTCGACGACGACCCGATCATGCGCGAGGTCATGTGCGAGCAGCTTGCCGAAATCGGATTCGCCTGTACCGCCGCAGAGAATGGCGAAACCGGCCGCGAGATCCTCAACCAGTCGCGCTTCGATCTCGCCATCATCGACATCACCATGCCGAAGCTCGATGGCTTCGGCTTGCTCCGCCACATGCGGCAGCATCCGCGCACGGTCGACCTTCCGGCCATCGTCTGCACCTCGCACAATGACCGCGCCTCGATCGAGCGCGCCTACACGCTGGGGGCATCCTCCTTCGTCACCAAGCCGATCAACTGGCCGCAATTCTCCCATCACGTGCAGTTCGTGCTGCGCAATGGCGAGACCGAGAAGGCGCTCCGCCAGGCGCAGACCGAGGCGCTGGCCGCCAGCCGCATGAAGAACGGCCTGTTCCAGGTTCTCAGCCATGAACTCAAGACACCGCTCACCGCCCTCATCGGCCTGACCGAAGTCCTGGCCGAACAGCTGCAGGGGCGGGTCACGGCCGACGAGCGCGAAAGCCTTGCGCATGTGGTGGAAGGCGCCCAGCGCCTGAACGCCATCGTCAGCGATATCCTGCTGCTGTCCAAGGCCCTGGGCAATCCCAATCAGCAGAAGCTGGCCGACATCCCCATCACCGAGCTCCTCGACGACGGCCTGGTCGGGCAGAAGGCCCTGGCGCGCGAACGCCAGGTCAGCCTGCTGCTCCGCCCGATGGAAGACAATTTCGCCGTGACCTGCGACGTGCATCTGATCCGCCAGGCCCTGTCGCGGCTGATCAACAATGCCATCAAGTTCTCGCCCATCGGCGGCAGCGTGGAAGTCTGGGCCCATCGCCGGGCCGACGGCTCCATCCTCATTTCGGTGAAGGACAATGGTCCCGGCCTCACCCAGGCCAAGCTGCAGGATTGCCTGAAGCCCTTCATGCAGGAAGACATGACCTATGCGCGCCCGGTGGATGGGTTGGGCCTCGGACTGCCTATCGCCAAGGCCATCTGCGAAGCCCATGGCGGCGAGCTGCTGGTACAGACGGCGCCCGGCCAGGGGCTGGTCGCCGCCATCTGCCTGCCGCCGCGCCTGTCGTCGGTCCTCTACAACGCCGCGTGATCCCGGCCTGATGCCCTGACGCCGTGATGGCTTGACGCCTTCGCGCGGCGCTGCGAACCTGTCCCCGGCAAGGGGAGATTTCCGACATCATGATGGCGTCACTCGATGCGTGATCCGCGCTACGACATTCTCTTCGAGCCAGTCAGGATCGGGCCGGTCACCGCGAAGAACCGCTTCTATCAGGTGCCACACTGCAATGGCGGCGGCTATCGCGATCAGTCGGCTGCCGCCGAGATGCGCCGGGTGAAGTCGGAAGGCGGCTGGGGTGTCATCTTCACCGAGCAGGTCGAGATCCATCACAGCTCGGAGATCACGCCCTTCATCGAACTGCGCATCTGGGACGAGGACGACATGCCCGGCCTCGCCAAAATGGCGGATGCCATTCATTCCAACGGTGCGCTGGCCGGAATCGAGCTGGCCTATAGCGGCGCCAACGGGCCCAATCTCTACACGCGCGAAGTGCCGCTGGCGCCCTCGCACCTGCCTATCCTCACCTTCACCAGCGATCCGGTCCAAGCCCGCGCCATGGACAAGCAGGACATCCGCAACCTGCGTCACTGGCACAAGCTGGCCTACCGCCGCGCCAGGCGGGCGGGCTACGATATCCTCTGCCTTTATGGCGCGCATGGCTTCGGCGTAATCCAACATTTCCTCTCGCCGCGCACCAATCAGCGTACGGACGAATATGGCGGCTCGCTCGCGAACCGCACGCGCCTGCTGAAGGAGCTGATCTCGGATGCGCGCGACGAGGTGGGCGACACCTGCGCCATCGCGGTGCGCCTGTCGCTCGACGAGATGGCGGGTCCCTCGGGCTTCACCAATGCAGAGCTCCGTGACCTCGTCGCCATGCATGCCGAGCTTCCCGATCTCTGGGATTTCGCCCATGGCACCTGGGAAGCCTGTTCCGGCACCTCGCGCTTCAAGCCGGAAGGCGCGCAGGAAGACCTGATCCGCGGCATCAAGCAGCTGACGCCGAAGCCGGTGGTGGGCGTCGGCCGCTTCACCTCGGCCGACATGATGGTGCGCCAGGTTAAGCAGGGCATCCTCGACTTCGTCGGCGCCGCGCGGCCGTCCATCGCCGATCCCTTCCTGCCCAGGAAGATCGACGAGAACCGCATCGAGGACATCCGCGAATGCATCGGCTGCAACATCTGCGTGACCGGCGACATGACCATGTCGCTCAGCCGCTGCACACAGAACTCCTCCTTCATGGAGGAATGGCGCAAGGGCTGGCATCCCGAGCGCATGCCGGCGAAGAAAACCGACACCCGCGTGCTGGTGATCGGCGCCGGACCTGCCGGCCTTTCGGCGGCGCATCGCGTGGGCCTGCGCGGCTACGAGGTGGCGCTGGCCGAGGCGGGCACCGAACTCGGCGGCCGCGTGGCGCGTGAGTG
>JBGSNJ010000376.1:0-3098 GCA_041739715.1 Aestuariivirga sp. | reverse complement strand
CTTCGACGCCAAGGCCGATGCAATGGCCGTGCTGGAGGCGGCTGGGGCACCCGTCGCCACGGTGCAGGTCGTGCCCGGCGCGCCGGCCTGGTACCATCCCGGACGGTCCGGCACGATCCAGATGGGGCCGCAGAACAAGCTGGCCCATTTCGGCGAGATCCATCCGCGCGTTCTCACCGCGATGGACGTGAAGGGTCCGCTGGTCGCCTTCGAGATCGTGCTCAATGCGATTCCGGCTTCGAAGTCCAAGGGTGCCACGCGTGCGGCGCTGCAGACATCGGACCTCATGCCGCTCACCCGCGACTTTGCTTTCGTGGTCGACAGCGGCGTGGAAGCGGAGAAGCTGATCAAGGCCGCGAAGGGCGCCGACAAGGCGCTGATCAGCGACGCCGCCGTCTTCGACGTCTACAAGCTCGACGGCGGCAAGACTTCGCTGGCTGTGGAGGTGACGCTGCAGCCGCGCGACAAGACGCTGACCGATGCCGAGATCGAGGCCGTTTCGTCCAGGATCGTGGCGGCAGTGTCCAAGGCAACCGGCGCAACCCTGAGAAGCTGAGGAGGCCGCGCATGGCGACGTCGAAACCCGGTGATACCCGCAAGGCCTTCGCCGCGCTGAAGGCGCATCGCAAGTCGGGGGCGCCAACGGACATGCGCAAGGCGTTCGACAAGGAACCGAAACGCTTCGCCGCCTTCTCGGCGCGCAGCGACGACCTGCTCCTCGATTACTCGAAGTGCGCCGTGAACGTCCGCACCATGAAGCTGCTGCGGGACCTTGCCGCTGCGGCGGACATCGAAAGCCAGCGCGACCGGATGTTCGAAGGCGCCGTCATCAACACCACCGAGGGCCGCGCCGTGCTGCATACGGCGCTGCGCGGGAACAGCCCGGTTCTGGTCGACGGGCGCGACGTGATGCCGGAGGTGGCGGCAGTCCTTGATGCGATGGCGCGTTTCGCAGGAGAGGTGCGCGGCAGCGGCATCACCGACGTCGTCAACATCGGCATCGGCGGCTCGGACCTGGGGCCGGCCATGACGACGCTGGCACTGGCGCCCTATCACGATGGGCCGCGGCTGCATTATGTCTCGAACGTCGACGGCGCGCATATCGCCGACACGCTGAAGGGCCTCGACGCGGCGAGGACATTGTTCCTCATCGCGTCGAAGACCTTCACCACCATCGAGACCATGACCAATGCGGCGACGGCCCGGAGATGGCTGGCGGAAAAGCTGAGCGAGGCCGCGGTTGCCGACCATTTCGCGGCGATCTCCACCGCCATCCCCAAGGTCAAGGCCTTCGGCATCCGCGAGGACCGGATCTTCGGCTTCTGGGACTGGGTGGGCGGGCGCTATTCCATCTGGTCGGCCATCGGCCTGCCCCTGATGATCGCCATCGGGCCGGAGAATTTCCGCCGGTTCCTCGACGGTGGCGCCGCCATGGACAGGCACTTCCGCGAATCGCCGGTCCTCGAGAACCTGCCCATGCTGATGGCGCTGATCGGCATCTGGCACCGCAATATCTGCAACTATCCCTCGCGCGCGATCATTCCCTACGACCAGCGCCTGTCGCGCTTCCCGGCCTATTTGCAGCAGCTCGACATGGAATCGAACGGCAAGCGCGTTGCCAGGTCCGGTGCTGCATTGAAACGGGCCTCCGGCCCCATCGTCTGGGGCGAGCCCGGCACCAATGGCCAGCACGCCTTCTTCCAGCTCCTGCATCAGGGTACCGATGTGATCCCCGTCGAGTTCCTGATCGCGGCCGAAGCGCATGAGCAGGGCATGTCGGAACATCACGCGCTGCTGATCGCCAATTGCCTGGCGCAGTCCCAGGCGCTGATGAAGGGCCGCACCCTGAAGGAGGCGGAGGCGCAGCTCTTCGCGATGGGCAGAAGCAAGGACGACGTGAAGCGTCTGGCCCCGCATCGTGTCTTCACCGGCAACCGTCCGTCGCTGACGCTGGCCTACCGGCTGCTCGATCCCTTCACGCTGGGCCGGCTCATCGCGCTCTATGAGCACCGCGTGTTCGTCGAGGCGGCCATCTGGGGCATCAATGCCTTCGACCAGTGGGGCGTGGAACTGGGCAAGGAACTGGCCACCGGTCTGCAGCCGGTGGTGGAAGGACAGCGCGGCACCCAGGGGCTGGACGCCTCGACGGCCGGTCTTGCGACCTATCTCCGGTCGCTCGCCTGATCAGCCACCGATGAATTGCGTGACCGCCGCGCGCTGGGCCTCATCGAGGTGCAGGCCATGCTTGGTACGGCGGTCGAGGATGTCCTCGGCCGTCATGGCCCATTCGGACGCGCGCAGATAGTCGATCTCGGATTCGAACAGCCCGTCGCCGAAATCATGGCCGAGATCCTTCAGGGACGTGGCTCCGTTGATCACCTTCTCGGCGCGCGTGCCATAGAGCCTAGCATAGTGCCGGGCCAAGGGCGCCGGCAGCCATCCGTGCCGGCGCTGCAGCGCCGCGAGATAGGCGTCAAAATCTGCTGCGGGCATGTCGCCGCCGGGCAGCGGGGCTGCGGCAGTCCAGTCGCCGGTCATCTGCGGCAGGAAGGGTTTCAGCTTCTGCAGCGCGTGTTCCGCAAGCTTGCGGTAGGTGGTGATCTTGCCGCCGAAGACCGAGAGCAAGGGCGGCGTGCCGTCGACGTCGAAGACATAGTCGCGGGTGACGGCCGACGGATTGGCCGCGTTGTCGTCATAGAGCGGGCGGACGCCCGAAAAGCTGTGCGCCACATCGGCGCGGGTGAGCGGCTTGCGGATGTAGCGGTTCACCGCCTTGAGAAGATAGTCGATCTCGCGGTCGTCGATGGCCACATCTTCGGCCTTCCCGTCATAGGGAATGTCGGTCGTGCCGATCAGGCAGAAATCGCCCTCGTAGGGATTGACGAAGATGACGCGCTTGTCGTCGTTCTGGAAGAGATAGGCCTGCGGCCCGTCCCAGAACTTCGGGACCACGATGTGGCTGCCCTTGACCAGGCGCACGCGGCGGCTGGCATTGGATCCTGTCACGCCGTTGATGACGCCTTCGACCCACGGCCCCGCCGCATTGGCGATCGCGCGGGCGCGGAGACTGTATGCCTGTCCGCCGGACCCGCGCAGCG
>JBGSNJ010000339.1:0-1959 GCA_041739715.1 Aestuariivirga sp. | reverse complement strand
CGAGGCGATCAGATCAGAGAACTGGGCCTCAAGCGGGACCGGTCGAAGTTTGGATATCTCTGCGTCAGGGACATGCGACTTCGCACCGACCGCGAAGTGGTCGACGACGAGACCGGCGAGGTGTGCCCGGCCTTCATTCGGGTGCTCCCGTCCGACTTCATGTGCCCCCAATCCGGAGCGCTCTTGCCCGTCGAGAACCCGCAAGTCTGGGTCGATCAGGACGGGAGTGAGGCATGAGTTTGGCGCCCGAAAAGAGCCGTTTCCAGAACACGGATCGTCCGTGTTCTGGCCAGAACACAGGCCGTGGTCTGGGTCACCGTGTTCTGAGTTCTGGAATTCTAGAAACAAAAACAATGAGTTACGCCAGACCGCAGAACACGGATTGCGGCCTGCCAATTACTCATCTGTGTTCTGGAAATCTACCATCAGTTTCAATGGCTTACGCCAGAACGCAGAACACGGAAAAAGCACCCCTAAAGGGGTGGGTGGACTCCCCCCGCAGGCGGGGAGGTCCACCACCCACCCCTGGGCATTCTTCTCGGGCCGAAGTTGTGGGCCGAGATCAATCCGACGACGGCGGCCGGTACCGCCAAGCATCAACCGCCGTCGTCTTCCACCCGAGCAGCCGACCAGAAGAGGAGACCACTCATGGCTGATACGACTGTCGCCAACGCCAATCTTGGCGCAACCCAGAAAACGCCCGTTCTGCCTGCGCATGGCCAACGCACCCTGCTGGCGCTGGATCTCGGCACCTCGACAGGCTGGGCGCTGCATGGTGCCGATGGGCTGATCACCAGTGGCACCGTGTCCTTTCGCCCGGGTCGGTTCGATGGTGGGGGCATGCGCTACCTGCGGTTCATCAACTGGCTGGGCGAGTTGGACCGTCTGTCGGGGCCCATCGCCACCATCTGGTTTGAGGAAGTCCGTCGTCATGCCGGCACCGATGCCGCGCACGTCTATGGCGGGCTGATGGCCACGCTGACCGCATGGGCTGAACTGCGCGGCGTGCCCTATGAGGGCGTCCCGGTCGGTACCATCAAGCGTCACGCCACTGGCAAGGGCAACTCCGATAAGGAGGCGATGATCGCCGCCGCCCGAGCCCGGGGCTTCAACCCGGCCGACGACAACGAGGCCGATGCCATCGCGATCCTGTTCTGGGCGCTCGAGACCAAGGGGGGCCTGCAATGACCGGGATGCGGTTCACCCCGAAAGGCTATGGCGGCCATCGCCGCAACCCCGATGAGGTCAAGCGCGACGGCTGGCGCGAACAGGGCGTGCTTGCCGTCGCCATCGACGATCACCGCCTGACCTGGCCGGAGCGGGAACTGGTGCGCCAGCTCGGGGAGAAACTGTATGGCACTGCGATCGGTGGGCGGGAGGTGCAACGATGACCGTCTGGACCCCCGCACTGGTCGAGGAACGGCTGGCCGAAGCTGCCTTCGTTCTGAAGCGCCTGCCCGAGCCACGCAGGCAGGGTTACTTCAGCACCTGGCCTGCTATCGTCCAGAGCTTCGCCGACAAGGTGGGCCAAGAGCCAAGGCCGATGCGCGTGCTGCCGTCACCGCAAGCGATCAGCCGGATGGAGGAAACGCTGACCTGGACGGCCTGCCTCGAGCCGATCGATGGCAAGATCGTCTGGATGAAAGCGCATGGCGAACGCTGGAAGGAGATCTGCTGGGCCGTTGGTCTGCATCGCTCGGCAGCCCATCAACACTGGCAATTCGGGATTTCCGTGATCGCTCTGACCCTCAACAAGCGGCGGTTCAAACGCAACCTGTCGAAGCAACGGGTAATCGAACTGGCCAGTGGCGCGTAACACTGCGCGCCACATGGGAAAGTGTCCGCCGGACAGTTTTCGCTGAGACAGAAACCATCTCCCGAGGGTATGAATTGGATATACTCGGGAGAGGCGCGTGTGGAAGACAACTCGCGCAATCGGTCTCGGGATGGATGCCGTGG
>JBGSNJ010000327.1:0-3182 GCA_041739715.1 Aestuariivirga sp. | reverse complement strand
GGCGAAGGCCTCGGCCGCGTGCTCGGCGCGGCCGGCGGGCACCGTTCCGATCACCTCGTTGGTATAGGGATAGTGCACCGGCACCACGTCGTCGGTCGTCACCTTGCGGCCGCCGATGCGCATGGCTTCCCGGATCACCGGGCGCTTGGCCGTGGTCATGTTCATCTCAGCTCTCCACGATGTTGTTGCAGCCGATGGCAAAGGCATCGAAGTTGCGCAGCTGCGCGGGCAGGTCCTTCAGCTTGCGGTTGCTGATCACCGGGATCTCCTGCTCGGTCAGTCCGCCATGCGATCGCAGCGGCTCGTTCAGCCCCGAGAGATCATGCTTGTCGCGCGAGGTGCCGATCACCTTCGAGCCGGTGGGGCCACCCGAGATCACGATGACGTCGCCCATGCGATCCTCGGGCAGTTCGAAACGGGCACAGCCATCCGCCTTGTTCAGCACCACGTCGATGCCGGCCTGACGGGCGATCCAGGCCATGACATCGGAAATCGCGGGCCCATAAGCGTAGACCGTGGCGAAGGACCCGAGCGCGCCGTGATGCACCACATAGGGATCGGTGATCGGCAGGATCACCTTGGTCTTGCCCTTGCCGAACCGTGCGTCAAGCAGGTCCTGCAGATAGATCACGTCGGGCGCGCCATCGGCCAGGTGCTTGTCCTTCATGCCGTGGTCGGCAACGATGACGATGGTGGCGCCGCCGGCGTCGAGTTCGCCGAGATAGCGGTCCATCATGGCGTAGAAGCGGTTGGCGCCGTCCGACCCCGGCGCATATTTGTGCTGCACATAGTCGGTGGTCGACAGATACATGAGGTCGGGCCGCATGCTGGCCAGCAGCTTCACGCCGGCCGCGAAGACGAACTCCGAGAGTTCGGCCGAGTAGACATCCGGCACGGCCATTCCGACCAGCGCGCAAGGGTTCTCGATGCCGTTGTCCTCGCGTGTCGCCTTGTCGGCCTTCTCCGAGGAAAACGCCACCGCCGTGCCGTCGAAGACGAGGCCCTTGCCGAGCAGCAGGCGCAGCTTGTCCTTGGCCGTCACAACCGCCACCCTGGCGCCCGCCTTCTGGAAGGCCGCGAAGATGGTGGGCGCGCGCAGCCACTTGGGATCGTTCATCATCGTCTCCTGGCCGCTGGCCGGATCGATGAGATAGTTGCCGCAGATGCCGTGCACGGCGGGCGGGCGCCCCGTGACGATCGAGAGATTGTTGGGATTGGTGAAGCTGGGTACGACCGAATGGCCGCGCAGGTTCTCGCCCTTGGCGATGATGCGCTTGAGGTTCGGCATGAGGCCGGCCGTCATGGCCACCTCCATGTAGTCGGGTTCGCTGCCGTCGCAGCAGATCACGACGAGCGGCGCCCTGGGCCAGTGGTAGTCGCGGCCATTCACGGAGACGGTCTTCATCGTCATGCCTCAAGCGGGGAAAGATCGGTCACCTTCATCTCAGCCAGCACCTCGCGGATGGCCTTGAGCACGCCGGCCATCACGCAGTCGTCGACCTTGCCGATGGTGCCGATCCGGAAGCTGGGCCGCCGCGTCAGCTTGCCTGGATAGATGGCGAAGCCGCGGCTGCGCAGCGCTTCGTAGAAGTGCTCGAAGTCGAAGTTGGGATCGCGCGGGGTGAGAAAGGTCTGGATGATCGGGCCAGCCTGGTTGTCCGGGAGCAGGGTGGTGAAGCCCACGTCGCGCATGCCCTTGATCAGCTGCTGTGCATTGCGGCGATAGCGCTCCCCGCGGGCGGCAACGCCGCCCTCCTCGGCATGTTCGCGCATGGCCTGGTGGAAGGCGACCAGCGCATGGGTGGGCGGCGTGAAGCGGAACTGGCCGTTGGCCTCAAGCCCCTTCCACTGTTCGTGGAGATCCAGCACCACCGAATGGCAGCGGCCCTTGCTGCCTTCAAGCATGTCGCGCTTGACCAGCACATAGGAGAAGCCGGGCACGCCCTCGATGCATTTGTTCGAAGACGAGACCATCACGTCGAGGCCGTCCATCATGTCGAGCGGCAGCGCACCGAAGGACGACATGGCGTCGACCATGAAGACGCGCTTCTTGTCCTTGACCATCTTGGCCATGTCCTGGATCGGATTGACGATGCCCGAGGTGGTCTCGCAGTGGATCACCCAGACATGGGTGATGGCGGCATCGGCATCGAGGGCTGCGGCCACTTCCTCCACTGTCGGGGCGGCGCTGTCGCCCTTGTCGATCTTGCTGACGTGACGGCCGATGCGTTCGAGGATCTTTGCGGCACGGTCGCCATAGGCGCCGTTGGCAACCACCAGCGTCTTGCCGGCGCCGGCCGGACAGAAGCAGCCGAGGGCCGCTTCGATGGCGAAGGTGCCGGAGCCCTGCATGATCACGCACTCATAGGAGGCGTCGCAGCCCGCCATGGCGAGGAGGCCCTTGCGGATATCCGCCACGACCTTGCGGAACTCCACATCGCGCGACCCCCAGTCGGCCAGCATGGTGGCCTTCACGCTGCGCGAGGTGGTGAGCGGCCCGGGGGTGAGCAGATAGGGCATGTCCTCCTGGCCTTCGGGGCCATTGTAACGGGTGCTGGCGCGGTCCATCGGTAACTCCTGTGTGCGGGCCGATGCATGGGGACTTGACGGCTATCAGTCAAATCGTATGTTCTTATATAGATCATAAGTTTTACAGATATGCGTCACGCTCAACTCAAGGCCTTTCACGCGGTCGCCATCCATGGCGGGTTCTCGCGCGCGGCGGAGCGCCTGTCGCTGACACAGCCCGCGGTCTCCGACCATGTCCGCAAGCTCGAGGAAAGCTATGGCGTGCAGCTGTTCAACCGCGGGCCATCCGGTGTCGCGCTGACCGCCATGGGCCGCAGCCTCTTCGCCATTGCCGAACGGCTCTTCGAGGCCGAGACCGAAGCGCGGGACCTGCTGTCGCGGGCGGAGACCCTTGAAGAAGGCCAGCTCACCATCGGTGCCGATGCGGCCGTCCACATCCTGCCGCGGGTGGCGCGTTTCCGTGCCGCATTTCCCGGGATCGCGGTCCGCCTGGTCACCGGCAATTCGGCCGAGCTGCTGGCCCGGCTGGAAGCCCTTGCGATCGACGTGGCGATCGTGGCCGGCCGTCCCTCCGACGATCGTTTCGTGGTCCGCCGCCTGCGCGAGGACAGGCTGATGGCCGTGGTGCCGAAGCGGAGCGGCAAAGTCGTCCG
>JBGSNJ010000304.1:0-3429 GCA_041739715.1 Aestuariivirga sp. | reverse complement strand
CGCTCACCATCCTGCTGGCCGCGCCGCGCGGCTTCTGCGCCGGCGTGGTGCGTGCCATCGACATCGTCGAGCGGGCCTTGGCACTCTACGGCGCCCCGGTCTATGTGCGCCACGAAATCGTGCACAACAGGTTCGTGGTCGACGACCTCAAGGCCAAGGGCGCCATCTTCGTCGAGGAGCTCGACGAAATCCCCGATGGCGACCGGCCCGTGGTCTTTTCCGCCCATGGCGTGCCGAAGTCGGTTCCGGCTGCCGCCGCGGCGCGCCACATGTTCCAGATCGATGCCACCTGCCCGCTGGTCACCAAGGTTCACATGGAGGCCAGGCGCCACCACGACGAGGGCCTCGCCATCATCCTCATCGGCCACAAGGGCCATCCGGAAGTGATCGGCACCACCGGCCAGCTGCCGGACGGCGCCGTGACGCTGATCGAGACCGTGGAGGATGCCGAGGCGCTGCAGGTGAAGGATCCCGCGAAGCTCGCCTTCGTCACCCAGACCACGCTTTCGGTCGACGACACCAAGGATGTCATCGCCGTGCTGCAACGGCGCTTCCCTGCGATCCGCGGGCCCGTCAAGGAAGACATCTGCTATGCCACCACCAACCGCCAGGAGGCGGTGAAGGCCATCGCGCCGCGGACCGAACTCTTCATCGTGGTGGGTGCGCCAAATTCGTCCAATTCGAAGCGCCTCGTCGAAGTGGCGGAGAAGAACGGCTGCCCGCGCGGCCTCCTGGTCCAGCGCGCCGCCGATCTCGATTGGTCGCAGCTGCAGGGCCTTTCCGCCATCGGCCTCAGCGCCGGCGCTTCGGCGCCCGAGGTGCTGGTCGACGAGATCGTCGAGGCCTTCCGCACGCATTACGACGTGACGGTCGAGAAGGTCACGCTGCGCGACGAGAACGTCTCCTTCAAGCTGCCGCGCGAATTGCGCGAGCCAGCCCCCGGCGCATGAACGGCGGCAAGGTCATCGTCCATACCGATGGCGCCTGCTCGGGAAATCCCGGTCCCGGCGGCTGGGGCGTGATCCTCGACTACAACGGCACCCGCAAGGAACTCTCCGGCGGCGAGGCGCTCACCACCAACAACCGCATGGAGCTGATGGCCGCCATCATGGCGCTTGAGAGCCTGAAGCGCCCCTGCCCCGTCGAGATGCATGTCGATTCGCAATATGTGAAGGACGGCATCACCAAGTGGATCCACGGCTGGAAGCGCAATGGCTGGAAGACCGCCGACAGGAAACCGGTGAAGAACGCCGAGCTGTGGCAGCGCCTGGAGGCGGCGCTGGGCCTGCACGAGGTCACCTGGAAATGGGTCAAGGGCCATGCCGGCCACGACGACAACGAACGCGCCGACGAACTCGCCCGTGACGGCATGGCACCGTTCAAGGCGGGACGGGCCTCTGGCCAGGGTATTTGACGCAAGCGCTTGCGCGCAGGCCCTCACCCGCCCTAAGGACACCCTCTCCCGCAAGCGGGAGAGGGATCACTCACGTCCTCTTCTCCCGCCTGCGGGGGAAATGCCTATCACGCACCCTTCTCCCGCCTGCGGGAGAAGGTGGCCGAAGGCCGGATGAGGGCCGCCTTGCGACAGCAAGGCGGTGCGTGATCCTCAGAGCTGCGTCAGGATCGTCTCGGCGCCCGAGACATTGACGCCCGACTTGTCCTCGACATTGAGCTGCTTCACCACGCCGTTCTCGACGATCATGGAATAGCGCTTTGAACGCTCGCCCATGCCATAGGGCTTGAGGTCGACGTTCAGTCCGGTGGCGCGCGCGAAATCGCCATTGCCATCGGCCAGCATCATGATCTTGCCCTCGGCGCCGGCATGCTTGCCCCAGGCATTCATCACATGCACGTCATTCACCGCAACGCAGGCGATGGTATCGACGCCCTTGGCCTTGATCTGCTCGGCGGCGGCGACGAAGCCCGGAAGATGGTTCATGCTGCAGGTCGGCGTGAAGGCACCCGGCACGGCGAAGAGCACGACCTTGCGGCCGCCGAACACGACATCCGTCGCGAGCTTCTGCTGGCCGTCCGCCGTCATCACCGCGAAGTCGGCCGCGGGCAGCTTGTCGCCAATCTTGATGGTCATCCTGAAATCCTCATGTTGTTGCGGTGGACGGACTTACGGGAGCGTCACCGACTGTTCAAGCCCCTTGCCGGCCTGGTCGAAGGTGAGGCGCAGCGTGGCGCCGGCAAGTTCGGCGGGAGCCTTGATGTTGCCGACAGGCAGCCGGGCCTCGCGGCCATCGGCCGAAAAGCGCGGCGCATGGAAATAGGCAGGCCCCTCCCATTCGACGAAGATGTCGTTGGCCGGCTGCCTGAGCGCGAGCTTCAGCTCGGGCTTGCCATCTTCGACAACCACCTCGGCCTGCTGCACGATGTCGCCTTCCACCGGTACCCGCGCCAGCCATTGCTCGACCAGCCGGCTGCCGGCAGGATCGCGCTGCGCCGTTCCCAGCTCGATCGACGCCTTGGCCTGCACCGGCACACAGACCTCGCGGCAGACGGCGAAGAAAAGATCGAGGTCGAGCCTCTGCGGCATGGCCTCGCCCTGCTTCACTTGCACCGGGAAGACGACCTCGTCGTGATAGCCGACCGTTTCGCCGGCCGCATCGCGGAACCGCGCGGGAAGCGGAAACAACACTTCGACCAGCCCGTCGCCGCTGCCGCCATTCCAGCCGAAGACGGGCGGGATGCCGGAGTCGCCCGGCATGCGCCAATAGGTCTTCCAGCCGTCATCCAGCGTGATCCGGATGCCGGTCAGCCAGCCGCCGCCCGTATAGGCGTCGCCCACCAGCGATACCTTGAAGGGCTTTTCGCCGGCGAAAGCGCGGCCCATGGGCAGCAGCCCCGTACCGGCCAGCCCCGCCAGGAATGTTCTGCGTCTCATCGCTCCTATATGGACGAGGCTGGCAGCGCTGCCAATCACGATGCCGTCAGAATGCCGGCCTATTCTCGCCCGCGAAAGCGGATTAGACTCCGCGGGATCCACGCGGAACCGATGGCATGACCAAGCCCACCTATCTCACCGGACAGATGCTCATCGCCATGCCGGCCATGACCGATCCGCGCTTCGAGCGCGCGGTGATCTGCATCTGCTCGCATTCGGAGAACGGCGCCATGGGCATCATCGTCAACAAGGCGACGCCGATGATGAGTTTCGCCGATCTCTTCAGCCAGCTCGACATCGGCAAGGAACCCCTGCCCAGCCAGGGCGAACTCATGGCCATGCCGGTGCTCTATGGTGGGCCGGTGGAGCCCAGCCGCGGCTTCGTCCTGCATACCAGCGACTATTTCACCGCCGACTCGAGCCTCCCCGTAGGCAAGGGCCTGGCGCTGACCGCGACCGTCGATATCCTGACCGCCATGGCGCGCGGCAGCGGCCCGACGCAGGCCATCATCGCGCTCGGCTATGCCGGCTGGGCGCCG
>JBGSNJ010000261.1:0-14506 GCA_041739715.1 Aestuariivirga sp. | reverse complement strand
GTGCCGGCCGCGCCCGATCCGCCGCTCGCCGATCATGAAATAGGCGATGGCGCCGACATAGGGCAAAGTGGCGACGAGCAGCAGCCAGGCCAGGGCCACGCCCCGGGCCGGCCGCCGCATGACCACGCGAAGGGCGACGGCAATGGTCAGAAGGGCGTGGAAAGCAGTCAGCAGGACGGATGAAAGCATGGCGTCAGCATAGGCTGGGGCATGGAGGCCGAACAGACCCCTCAAACGCCGGTGGCCGCGACGGAATTCGGCACGCCATCCGTCCATGGCCTGCGAGTGCCGGAGCAACCGGCGCCGGCAGGACATGACATTGGGAGGCCGCCCCGCCATGGGACTGATCGAAGGGATCGAAACGGACGTCAGCCGGATGCGCCGAAGCCCGGCGGAGATCCGCCGCCTGTCAGCCGAGCGACTGGGCGAAATCCGCGCCGCCGCCCTGAGCTACATGACCACCAAACCGGAGGGTGAAATCCTGGCCCGCATGTGGCTCTACCTGGCATCTTGCGGCCCGTCCGAAGCGATCGCCATGGTCGACGAGATCCTGCGGCATCGCAGCCAGACGGCGGCGCGCATGGCCGGATGCGGCACGCCGGCGGCGTCCGACCCGGCAAGGCCGGCACCGTAAGACCGACAGCCGATCCGGCGCGTCCTTCTTCCGTTTCGGCGTTCCGGCTTCTGGTGTGTGAAAGGGACCGAGGCTCAGTCGACGCAAAAGAGGCTTGCGCAGCCCGGCTCGAAAAAGCTAGAAGGACGCCGCAATCGCGGCTTTGGCCCGGCCCGTCGCCCGGCATGCCGAAGCGCCCGCAATTGCCAGGCTGATACACTGAATTAGCTTGGGGAATCGTCTAACGGTAGGACGGCGGACTCTGACTCCGCTAGTCTAGGTTCGAATCCTAGTTCCCCAGCCACTCGCCCAGGCTCTGCGTTGCAAGCATCGACCGCGCGGCCCCGACCCGCATGCACTCGCTGTGGGTGCAAGGGCCTCTACCCTGCTCAAGATGACTTGACCACCCGCATGCGATAAGACGAATGGGAATCGGAGGGGGCAGTCTTGCACATCTGGACGGAATCTCGCTTTGCGGCGGTCAAGCGAGGCATTCTTGCGATGCTCTTGCTCTTGGCGGCGGTGACCATTTTTTCAGCCGCACCCAAGGCACAGACCGAGACGACCAGTCCTCCGGCCAAGGTGGAAGAACTGCTGCAGCTCCTCGGCGATCCCGAGGTGCAGAAGTGGCTGGACGCCCAGAAGGCGGCAAAGGCCGCGACGGCGCCGGCCAATCCCGTCGCGCAGGAGAAGATGGTGATCGAGGTGAACTTCGAACGCATCCGCCGGCATCTTGCCAGCCTCGCTGCAGCGATTCCGACATTTCCGCAGGAACTCGGGCGGGTGCTCGCCACGGTGCACGGCGACATGATGGGCTATGGGCTCTTGCGCGTCCTCGCGATCTTCGCCGCCTTCGCCGCCGCCGTCGTGCTGGCGCAGTGGCTGTTCTGGCGCCTGGCGGGAGGGCTTCGCGCCTGGATCGCCAGCGCCAATCTCGCAACGGTGCAGGACCGGCTCATCGCCATGTTTGCGCGCCTTGCCTACAGCGCGGGTTCGGTGCTTGCCTTCGCAGCAGGAAGCATCGGCGCCTTTCTCGCCTTCGGCTGGCCGCCACGGCTGCATCAGATCATCATCGCCTACCTCGTCGCCGTCCTGATCTACCGCTCGGCACGGGTGCTGCTGGAATTCCTGTTGTCGCCGCCGGACCTCAAGGGCTTCGGCGACTCGGCCCGCTTCCGTGTCCTGCCGGTTTCCGATGCGCGCGCCAGCTACTGGGTGAGGCGCTTCAGCCTGGCCATCGGCTGGTATGCCTTCGGGAGTGCCACGGTGGGCCTGCTTGGCGCACTGGGCCTCTCGCTTCCTGCCCGCCAATTGGTCGCCTATGCCCTCGGCCTCGTCCTGCTCGCGATCGGCGCCGAGGCCGTCTGGAACAGGCCGGTCGACCCCCGGGCGGCCGGCAGCCCCGCCGCGGAAACATGGTTCAATGCCAAGGCGCGGACCTATCTCCTGATCCTGAGCTTCTTCATTCTCTGGGTGCTGTGGGTGGAATCCGCCACATGGGCCTTCTGGCTCATGGCCGTCTTCCTCGCCTTGCCACTCGCCATCACGGCCGCCCGCAACGCTGTGAACAACGTGCTGCGGCCGGCAGGATCGGCGCCCGGCGGGAACGAGATCCCCAGCGTCATTGCCGCCGTCGTCGAACGCGGCTTGCGGGTGGCCCTGGTCGCCGCCGCCGTGGTCTTTCTCGCGAATCGGCTTGGAATCGACTTCACCACCATGACGGCCCAGGACACGATCGGTACCCGCCTGATGCGCGGGGCCCTGAGTGCCACCATCATCCTCCTCACCGCCGATTTCGTCTGGCACGTCACCAAGACCGTCATCGAGCGGAAGATCGCCGAATCCGCCAGCATGGGCGCGGCCGGATCGGACCTCGCCCGCCGCCGCGACCGGATCCGTACGCTCTTGCCGATCGCCCGCAATGTGCTGATGATCGTCATTGCCGTCGTCGCGATGCTTATGGCCCTGTCGTCGCTTGGCGTCGAGATCGGCCCGCTCATCGCCGGCGCAGGCATTCTCGGCGTTGCAATCGGTTTTGGCGCGCAGACCGTCGTGAAGGACATCATCAGCGGCGTCTTCTATCTGCTTGATGATGCCTTCCGGGTGGGCGAATACATCCAGAGCGGGTCCTACAAGGGAACCGTGGAGTCCTTCAGCCTCAGGTCGGTGAAGCTGCGCCATCACCGCGGCTCGATCTACACGGTGCCCTTCAGCGACCTGGGCGCCATCCAGAACATGAGCCGCGACTGGGCCATCGACAAGATCACGCTCACCATCACCTATGACTCCGACGTCGACCTGGCGCGCAAGATCGTGAAGAAGATCGGTCTCGAGCTGGCCCAGGATCCGGAATTCGCTGCCGCCACCCTGCAGCCTCTCAAGATGCAGGGCATCGACGAGTTCGGCGAGTCCGGCCTGATGCTGCGGATGAAGATCATGACCCGGCCGGGCGAGCAATTCACCATCAAGCGCCGCGCGCTGATGATGATCAAGAAGGCCTTCGACGAGAATGGCATCAAGCTGGCCGTTCCGACGGTGCAGGTCTCCGGCGACTCCGACCCCAAGACGGCCGCCGCCAATCAGCTGCGCCGGAAGAAGCAGCAGGCCGCCGCAGCGCCGGCCTGACACGCTGTGGGATGGGGCTTGCCTGGCGCCGGTCCAGCGGGAATGATGCCGTCGATGAGCGACGCCCAAACCGAAAGCACGCGGAAGCAGGCCGTGGCGGACCCGTCCGCCAGCGACGCTCTGCTTGCAAGCCTCTACCGTTCGGCGCGCGCGGCGGCCGATGGCCCCGGCCTGGTGTGGAACGCACAGATCCGGTGCTGGTTCGCGCTGGATCCCGAACTCGCCCAGTCGATCCTGCGGTCGGATGCCTTTGCCATGCGCCAGCATCATCGCGTCATCGCGGAACTCGCAGGCCGCAAGGACGTGAACCTCGACGCCGCGGCGGATGTGCTGGCGGCTTCGCCGCTGTCGCATGATGGGGCCGCACATCAGGAGCTGCGAAGGGACTTCGCGCGCCTCATTCTGCGCAACACCGATGCCGCGCTGCGCGCCTATCAGGCTCTCCTTGCGGAACTTGCCAGCGCGCATTTTTCGCATTCCGGCAGCTTCGATCTCGTCGCGGATCTCGTGCGCCCGCTGGCGAAGCGGCTCTTCGCTACCCTGACCGAAGTTCCGGAAGACTGTTTCTCCGACTCCCTCGCCAGCAACGGCTGCTTCAGCCAGATGCTCTCCACGTCCGTCGGCACCTTCAGCAGGCAGCGCCTGCAGGCCACCAACAACCGCGTCGCGGAGGCCTGCGCGCAGATCAACGGTGAAGGCCGCGAAAAACTCATCAAGGCGTCCATCATCCTTGGCGTCTATCAAGGCTTCACCGGTGCCTTTGCGAACGCCCTGTTGTGCATCATCGCGCGCGGACAGGGACGGCCGCTGCAGTCTTTGCCGTTCCCGGAGACACTGCCCACCAGCGCCATTCCCTTCGCTGATCGCATCTGCCGGACAGACATCACCATTGGCCGCACGCGGGTGAAGGCGGGCGACATCGTGCTGGCCTACCTTGGCAGCTTCGACACGCTCACCGAGGTCCCTGCCCCACTGCTCTTCGGCACCGGCGCCCATGCCTGCATCGGACGCCCGCTGGCCGAGCGATGCTGGACCCTCCTGGCAGCAGCACTCCGGCACCAGCCTGGGGCCGTCACCTTAACCGATGTGGCCTTCCGCGATCTCGACTATACGCTGGTGACGCCCGTGCGCGCATTGGTGCGAGTGAGGGCATGATGCCCATCCACCACAGGATCATCACGGTGATCAGGTCGGTGCTTGCGGCCAAGCAGATCACCGTCGAGCTTCCGGATGACGCCATTCTCGAGATGGACTTGCGGAACCTGGAGCTCGACAGCATCGACAAGCTTGACCTGATCATGGCACTCGAGGAAGCTTTCGACGTCGTGTTCGACACCAGCACGGTCCTGAAAAGCGCCAGTATCGCGGAGATCGGCATGCATGTCGAGCGTGCGCGGCGGATCGCGCCGGCACGAAGTTGATGCTGTCGCGGAGCACCTGATTGCCAGACCGGTCACCGCAACGCCTGGCTCCGCACAACCTGCTACAGGTCCAGAAGCTCAGGGACATGGCTCGCGCTCCCGTTCTGTCGCCGCGCGACGCGGTGATGACGGCGACCCAACTGGTCAACCACGGCTTTGCAGAGGCACCAGAGATGATTGCCAGGCTGCGGAGGCAGCTCAGCAACATTGCGGTCCAGGAGTATCTCGACCAGATCGAGAACCGGTTTCGCGCCATCGCGGCACTCCGCCACCGTGATACCATCATGGCGGACAGGCAGCTCATGCACCGGCTCTATCATCCGGAGGAGCCGGTCTTCGTCCGCAATCCGTCGGGCAAAGGCGGCCTCGTGCTGGCGCTCGCCACAATGTTCAACAATTTTCAGGTCTCCAACGCCATCTTCGCGGCGGTGCTGCTGGAGCTTGGACATTCGGTGCTCATTCTCAAGGACTGCACCGACTTCGGTTACCTGAAGGGGGTACCCGGGCTCGGCACGGATCCGGAGGCGCTCGCGAGGTGGGTGGAAGGCTTCATGGCGCGGCAAGGATTTGACCAGCTGCACATTGCAGGATTCTCCTCCAGCGGCTTTGCGGCCCTACTCGTCTCCGCAATGCTGCGCTGCGACAGCTGCATCTGCTTCTCGCCGCTGACGGATCTCGCCGCCGGGTCCCTTCTTCCCCAGCCGGGCTACCTGACGCAGGCCCTGCGCCAGCAGATCGACGCGCGTTTTCTCTGCAATCTGGCGACGCGCTTCGAGAAGGGAGAGCTGGTCACGCCCCGGACCATCGTCTTCGGCGACCAGAGTGCCGCCGATGGCAGGCATGCCCGAAATCTCCTGGGCTTGCCGGGGATGCAGCTTGTCGAGGTGGAGAACTGCGGACACCAGACTCCCGGCACCTTGCTCGAGCGTGGCCGCCTGCTCGATGTGCTGCGTCAGGCAGGTGCACCTGCAGCAATGTGACATTCTGCACAGACCGCCGGCGATCAACACCCTAGCCTCCCCGTCATTGAACCATCGTGTTGGCGTGGTTCCCTGTCTTCGGAGAGGTCGAACATCATGAAGTCCCGTGCTTTGTACAATCGATTTCTAAGTCTGTCCGCCACGGCGCTGGCGCTTTGGACATTCTGGTTGCCCGCAGAAGCCGAAGCCAGATGCCTCGATGTCGCCCTGGTGCTGGCCATCGACGGGTCCAGCAGCGTGGACGGCGCCGAGTACCAGCTGCAGAAGCACGGTATCGCCGAAGCGCTGCGTGATCCCCAGGTCATTGCCGCCATGCGGCAGGCCGGCGATGTCGCCGTATCGGTGATCTTCTGGGGCGATGCGGGTCAGCCACATCAGAAAATCGACTGGTTCCGCATTGCCGACAGCAAGGACGGAGATCGACTGGCCCAACGCATCGAGCGCATGCATCGCAACGTGAAGGGCAGCACCGGACTGGGAACCGGCCTTGTGGCAGCTCTCGACATGATCGCGGAAGCGGACTTCTGCGCCAACCGCGCCATCATCAACGTCTCGGGCGACGGTTCGGAGACCGTCTACCGGCGGCAGACCCGCCATCTGCCCAAGCCGGAAGACGCACGCGCCCGGGCATTGGAGGCCGGCGTCACGATCAATGCCCTCGCCATCAGCAACCAGGAGGGCGGGCTGAAGGACTACTTCGCCAGCCAGGTCGTAACTGGACCGGGCGCCTTCGTGATGGAGGTCAAGAACTACGAGAGCTTCGCCGAGGCCATGCGGCGCAAGCTGATCCGCGAGATCACCCCCATGGCAGTGAGCGGCCTCCGCTTGCCGATCGCCTGGTCCGACCCGCCGCGCGCGCCAGATCGGCCCTGAACGCCTGACGACATGGCGAGCCCAGCTAGCCACGCTCCCGGTATCCTGCTATCTCGCCCGGCACCACGTCGCATGAGGATACCGCATCTTGGCCACCCCAATTATGAACGTCATGATCGGCGCCGTCCGCAAGGCCGCCCGCAGCCTGCAGCGCGACTATGGCGAGCTTTCCAATCTGCAGGTGTCGCAGAAGGCCCCGGGCGACTACGTCACCGCGGCCGACAAGAAATGCGACAAGATCCTGCGCGAGGAGTTGCAGAAGGCCCGGCCGGACTACACCTTCCTGACCGAGGAATCGGGAACCATCAAGGGCAGCGATCCCGACCATCGCTTCATCATCGATCCGATCGACGGCACCATGAACTTCATGCATGCCGTGCCTGTCTTCGCGATCACCGTGGCCCTTGAACGCAAGAACGAGATCGTGGCCGGCGTCACCTACAATCCGATCTCCGACGAGATGTTCACCGCCGAGAAGGGAAGCGGCGCCTTCATGAACAACCGCCGCCTGCGGGTGGCCGCGCGGCGCGAGCTTCACGAAGCGCTGGTGGCCTATGAGATTCCCAATCGTGGAAGCAAGGACCTGCCGCTGTCGCGCGCCGAGATCGGCGTTCTGCAGGGCCGCGTGAACGGCATCCGCGGCATGGGATCTGTCGCCCTGGGGCTCGGCTATCTCGCAGCCGGCCGGGTCGACGCCCTGGTTTGCCGCAATATCCAGAGCTGGGACATCGCAGCCGGCGTGCTGCTGGTGCGCGAAGCCGGGGGCTTCACCGCCGACTGCGACAGCGAAGCCAATCCGCTTGAGACCGGCAACATCGCCGGCGGCAACGCCGATCTGCTGCCGCTGCTCAAGCAGGCCCTGAAGGACGCCCGAACTGCATAGGAGTTTCGCATGGCCAGCGCGCTGAACTGGATGCCCGCCCACAAGCTTGTCGAGGGCTATGCCAAGCGCAAGTTCTCGCCGGTCGACGTGGCCAGGGCCTGCCTGAAGCAGATCGAGAAGCATGACGGTGTCGTCAATGCCATGGTGGGCGATCATGCAGAGGAGGCGCTCAAGGCGGCGAAATCGAGCGAGAAGCGCTGGAAGAGCGGCACGCCGCAGGGGCCCATTGACGGGGTGCCAGTGCTGGTCAAGGACCTCCTGCTGGTTCGCGGATGGAAGACATTGCGCGGGTCCCGGACCGTGGATCCCGACCAGGCCTGGGATCAGGATGCGCCTTCGGTCGCACGCCTGCGCGAATGCGGTGCCGTGCTCTTGGGCGCCACCACGACCCCCGAATTCGGCTGGAAGGGCGTGACCGACTCGCCCTTGACCGGCATCACGCGAAATCCCTGGAACCTTGAATGCACGCCCGGTGGCTCGTCGGGCGGATCGTCGGCAGCCCTGGCGGCGGGCTATGCCCCCCTGACGCTCGGGACCGACGGCGGCGGCTCGATCCGGATCCCCGCGGGCTTTACCGGCATCTTCGGACACAAGCCGTCCTTCGGTCGCGTTCCGGCCTGGCCGCTGTCGCCCTTCGGCACCGTCGCTCATGTCGGACCGATGACGCGGTCGGTGAAGGATGCCGCCCTCATGATGAACGTCATCAGCCAGCCCGATGCGCGGGACTGGCATGCGCTCCCCTATGACGGCACCGATTATGCAGCCCGCATGAAGCAGGGTGTGATGGGCCTGAAGATCGCCTTCAGTCCGAGGCTCGGTCATGTCGACGTCGATCCCGAGATCGCGCGGCTGGTGAGGGAGGCGGTCGGCGTGCTCGGGGAGCTGGGGGCCATCGTCGAAGAGGTCGATCCCGGCTTCGAGGATCCGGCGGCCTGTTTCCGCACACTCTGGTGGTCGGGCGCAAGGGCGCTGCTGGGACGGCTGCCGGCGGACAAGAAGGCCTTGCTGGATCCCGCCCTGGCCGACGTCGTGACGCAGGCGATGGCGCTGACGCTTGACGACTACCTCGATGCCGTGAAGGCGCGGGGCGCGCTTGGACAGCACATGCGTCAGTTCATGTCACGCTACGATCTGCTGATCACGCCGACCCTGCCCATCCCCGCTTTCGCGGCGGGAAAGCTGGCACCCGAAGCACCGGACAACGCCTGCAAATGGGTGAACTGGACGCCGTTCAGCTACCCCTTCAATCTGACTCAGCAACCAGCGGCGAGCGTGCCCTGCGGCTTCACGGCATCAGGGCTGCCCGCAGGCCTCCACATCATTGGCCGCATGTTCGACGATGCAACGGTACTTGTCGCCTCGCGCGCCTATGAGCGGGCGACGAACTGGCACAAGCAGAAACCAGTCGGGTTCTAGGCCGCGACCTGATGTTCAAGCCGGACGATTTCGTCCTTGAGTCGGAGTTTCTTGCGCTTCAGCTGGGCGATCTCTTCATCGGTGGACGCCGGATGGGCGATCGCATCTGCCAATTCGGCCTCAAGGGCCCTGTGCTTGGCGTGCAATTCACTGAGGTGCGCTCGAAGACTCATGCTCTTCCTCCACTCAGGTTATGGCAACAAGATCATGACACAGACTTGGGGGCTTGTCGAACACTTGCCAAGGGCATAGGTGAAGAATTACCAAACTTTATGGTACGCATGCGGGGGCGGAATGCCGAATCTCGACAAGCTGCAGGAGATCGCCCTGCGGTCGAAACTGCAGGAACTCATCCAGCAGCATCGCGATCTCGACGTGGCCATCCTGTCCCTTGAAGAAAGCGGAACCGGCGATCAGCTGCAGTTGCGCCGCCTCAAGAAAATGAAGCTCGACCTGAAGGACAAGATGCTGCGCATCGAAACTCTGCTGATCCCTGACATCATCGCCTGACACTCCGACGAGGAACGCCCTTGTGACGACCCAGCCCATCCAAGTTGCCGTGATCATGGGAAGCCAGTCCGACTGGACAACCATGAAACATGCTGCCGGCACGCTCGAGGCCCTCGGCATCGGCCACGACCGCCGCATCGTCTCGGCACATCGCACGCCGCAGCGCCTCTATGATTTCGCGACATCTGCGAAGTCCAAGGGATTCAAGGTCATCATCGCCGGCGCCGGCGGCGCGGCTCATCTTCCGGGCATGACGGCGGCGATGACACCGCTGCCGGTCTTCGGCGTGCCCATCGAGTCCAAGGCCCTCTCGGGACAGGACTCCCTGCTCTCGATCGTCCAGATGCCGGCGGGCATTCCGGTCGGCACGCTGGCGATCGGCAAGGCCGGCGCAATCAATGCCGCATTGCTTGCGGCAAGCGTCCTTGCCCTCGGGGATCCCGCACTTGCCCAACGGCTTGACGCATGGCGCGCGCGCCAGTCCGCCACCGTCGCACAACAGCCGAAGGACGAGACCTGATGCTGCCGTCCTCGCCTCTTCCACCCGGCGCCGTGATCGGCATCATCGGCGGCGGGCAGCTGGGACGCATGCTGGCGCTGGCCGCGGCCCAACTCGGGTTCCGCTGCCACATCTTCGCACCCGAGAATGACAGTCCCGCCTTCCAGGTTGCCGCACAAAGAACGGTGGCGAACTACACCGACTACGACGCCCTGCGCAGCTTTGCGGGCAAGGTGGACGTGGTGACCTACGAATTCGAGAATGTCCCTGCCGAAACCGCGGCCTTTCTCGCAGGCCGGGTCGTCCTCGCCCCCGGTGTTGCGGCGTTGCAGACGTCCCAGGACAGGGTGGCGGAAAAGACCTTCATTTCAGGCCTGGGCCTTCCCGTCGCGCCCTTCGCCCCGGTATCGGATGAACGCGAACTGGAAGACGCCATCGGCCGGATCGGAAGGCCATCCATCCTGAAGACCCGGCGCTTCGGCTATGACGGCAAGGGGCAGACCCGCATCGACGGACGCAAGAATGCGGCAACCGCCTGGGCGGAGATCGGCCGGGCCCCGGCCGTTCTTGAGGGCTTCGTCACGTTCGACAGGGAGATCTCGGTTATCGCGGCGCGTGGCTGGGACGGCGAGATCGCCATCTATGACGTCCCTGAAAATCATCACGAGAACCATATCCTGCGGACGTCGACCGTTCCGGCGGGAATTGCCGCAGCGACGGCAAAGCGTGCCCGCGAGATTGGCGGCAGGATCATCGCCGCCCTGGATTACGTGGGCGTCATCGGCATCGAACTCTTCGTGGCGGGCGACGACGTGATCGTCAACGAGATTGCCCCCCGGGTCCACAACTCGGGCCACTGGACCATGGACGCCTGCTCGGTTTCTCAGTTCGAGCAGCACATCCGGGCCATCTGCGGCTGGCCGTTGGGCAGCCCGGAACGGCATTCCGACGTGGTCATGACCAACCTGCTGGGGGACGAGGTGAACGCCTGGCGGTCACTGGCGGCCGAACCCCGCACGGCCCTTCATCTCTATGGCAAGGCGGAAGCCCGCCGGGGCCGGAAAATGGGCCATTTCAACCGCGTGACCCCTCGACAGGCCTGAAATCCTGTGCTAATCCGCCGCCAAACTCGGGACCCTTTTGGGTCCTTTTTGCCAGCCTTTCAACCCTACGAAGCTCAGAGGTAGCACTTGCAAGTCGTTGTCCGTGAAAACAATGTCGACCAGGCCCTGAAGGCGCTGAAGAAGAAAATGCAGCGCGAGGGCATCTTCCGCGAGATGAAGCTCCGCGGCCACTACGAGAAGCCATCCGAGAAGAAGGCCCGCGAAAAGGCCGAGGCAGTGCGCCGGGCCCGCAAGCTCCAGCGCAAGAAGCTGCAGCGCGAGGGCCTCCTGCCCATGCCGAAGAAGACCGAGCTGCCGGCACGCGGTCCGCGCGGACCGCAGTAAGGAAACCTTCCCAAGCTGAGATTTCCAGGCCGCCCATGGGCGGCCTTTTGCATTGTGGCCCCACCGTGTCAAAAAGGGCTGATTAAGGCCCAAATGCCCGATTTCAGGGTCATTTCCTTGAAAATGCCCCGGCTTGCCACAGGATCGTTGCGGCGCTGCCCCACCGCGAGACGAATCGCAGCCCAGATAAACACGCGATGAACGGCCCATTCAGCCAGGGTTCCACGGTGCCCTGCGATGGTCGCTTCGAGAGTTTTGAAGGGAAGACCGACATGATCCGCTACTCACTCTTTGCGCTGGCCATCATCGGCACGGCCGCTACCGCCATCGCCGCGGTGGCGCCCGAACAGCCTGCGCCCGAGCAGGGCCGGAACGTGACCGTCATCGAGAAAAACGATGTGTTCCCGATCATCGGCCCCATCACGGTCGAGGAATGTGCCGTCGAGGACTGCTCGGATGTTCAGTCTTAAGGCCGATCACTCAAATCAAGGTGACCTTGGTAAGAGAACTTGAAGTTAAGTCAGCTACTCCCGATCTAACAGGTTCCCCAGGCAGTTCTTCCCCCCATCCCCTGCAAATGCTGCCTGCACCTGAGGCCCCGGACATCGTTCCGGGGTCTTTTTCTTCGGGCCCCGAAGTGACTGAAAAAATTCTTTCAGGATTCCTGCGAGGTGTGATGCCGGGCACATCTTCAGGCATGGGACCAGATTAGGTTGCTCTCATCAGCAGCCGGCAAGCCGATGAGAGACGGGAGTTATAACATGATCCGCTACAGCATCATCGTTCTGGCCATCATCGGTACCGCCGCCACCGCCATCGCGGCCATTACCCCGAACCACGACACACTCGAGACACCGTCGACCAACGTCACGGTAATCGAGAAAAATCAGGCTTTTCCGCAGGTCGGCCCCATCTACGTCGAGGACTGCGAACACGAGGATTGCTCGGAGGAAGCCGAAGGCTGAACCAATCTCCCGGGCGGCCCCCATCCCCTGCAAACCCCTCGCCGCCCTGACTTCTGGCCCCGGATTTTCCGGGGCCCTTTTCGTTCGGACTGCCCTTGTCCCGCAGCCGCGAAACCGGCTGAAAAGATTATTTCAGAATTTTGGCGCGGTGTGATGTTCGGCACATCTTTGTAAGCCGGCCCGGGTTAGTTTCCATTCATCGGCAGCCGGAACACCGGCGCACCTCGGGAGGAGAAACCAACATGATCCGTTACAGCATCTTCGTTCTGGCCATTGTCGGAACCGCCGCCACCGCCATCGCGGCCATCACCCCGGACCACAGGCCCTTCGACCCGCAGGGACGCAACGTCACCGTGATCGCGAAGAACCCGGCCGGCCTCCAGGGCTGAACAATCTCCCGGGCGGCCCCCATCCCCTGCAAACCCCAAGCCGCCCGCCCTTCCTCCCCCACCCGAAGATAAACGCCAGATGAACGTGACATTCAGCAAGAGTTCCACCGCAATCTGCCAAGTTCAGAACAACGCCGCCTAGCACCGAAGAAGAGACCGCCATGAAGACCCTGATCGCAACCGCCGGACTGACCATCATGTTCCTGTCGGCAGGCGCCTTTGCCGGCAGCAACGACAAGGCCGCCACCGTCGTGGCGCCCCAGAACACCAACATCACGGTGATCGAGAAGAATGCGGCGTGGCCGAAGCCCGCCGCAGCAAAACTCGATCCCTGCAGCTTCAACCGCTGCATCGACGTCTGAGTTTCATTCCTCCGGCCCCGCAAGGGGTCTGGGGAAACGGCGGAGCGGTTCACAAACAGCCCCCTCTCGAACCGCTCCGCCCGTCCCCTCCAACCCAAGGATGCCCGCCATGATCCGCAAGCTCGCCGCATCTGCCGTCATCATCCTCCTGTCGACCGCCGCCGCCGAGGCCTCGG
Organism: Aestuariivirga sp.; assembly: GCA_041739715.1. Taxonomy (GTDB): domain Bacteria; phylum Pseudomonadota; class Alphaproteobacteria; order Rhizobiales; family Aestuariivirgaceae; genus Aestuariivirga. The sequence continues at coordinate 1,346 of JBGSNJ010000261.1, read as the reverse complement.
TGCGCAACTTCTTTTCGCCCGCCTGGAACGGCAACCGCCTGGCCGCCTGCCTTTCCGCGAGCGAAGGCTGCGGCAAACCCGCCGCGGACGCCTTCTGCAAGTCGCATGGCTATGATCAGGCGGTGCTGTTCCAGCGCGAGCAGACCCCGATGGCCATGGCCATGGGCAGTGGCGAACTCTGCGAAGGGTCCAGCTGCACAGCCTTCAGGCAGATCAAGTGCCACACCGAAAAGGACGACCTCGCCACTCTTCAACAGGTGGCCGATTAGGCTTGGAATCCCGGGCCGCATTGTGTAGGGAACCCGAAATACGGGTTTCCCCACATGCCAAAGCGCACTGACATCAAATCCATCCTCATCATCGGGGCTGGACCGATCATCATCGGCCAGGCCTGCGAGTTCGACTATTCTGGCACCCAGGCCTGCAAGGCGCTGAAGGCCGAGGGCTACCGCATCATCCTGGTCAATTCCAATCCGGCCACGATCATGACGGACCCCGATCTGGCCGATGCCACTTACATCGAGCCGATCACGCCCGACGTGGTGGCCAAGATCATCGAGAAGGAACGCAGCGAGCGCCCGGACGACAAGCTGGTGATTCTCCCGACCATGGGCGGGCAGACAGCGCTCAACACGGCGCTCTCGCTGAACAAGATGGGCATCCTCGAGAAGTTCGGCGTCGAGTTGATCGGCGCCAAGGCCGAAGCCATCGACAAGGCCGAGGACCGCGAACTCTTCCGCGAGGCCATGAAGCACATCGGCCTCGAGACACCGAAATCCATGCTCGCCAATGCGTCGGCCGCCAAGGATGCCGACAAGGAATTCCACGCCGCCGAAGTGGCACGACTCACGGCGGAGGGTGGCGATGTCGCCGCCTTCGAGAAGCAATGGGCCGACCTGGAGCCGGAACGCCTGCGCAAGTACCGCAACAGCGCCATGGTCGAGGCCTTCGAGGCCATGCTGGAAGTGGGCCTGCCCTGCATCATCCGCCCGTCCTTCACGCTGGGCGGCACCGGCGGCGGCATCGCCTACAACCGCGAGGAATTCTTCGACATCGTCGAGAAGGGTCTCGATGCCTCGCCCACCGCCGAGGTGCTGATCGAGGAATCGGTACTGGGCTGGAAGGAGTACGAGATGGAGGTGGTCCGCGACAAGGCGGACAACTGCATTATCGTGTGCTCCATCGAGAACGTCGACCCGATGGGTGTGCATACGGGCGACTCGATCACCGTGGCGCCGGCGCTGACGCTGACCGACAAGGAATACCAGATCATGCGCAACGCCTCGATCGCGGTGCTGCGCGAGATCGGCATCGAGACGGGCGGCTCCAACGTGCAGTTCGGCGTC
>JBGSNJ010000258.1:0-3642 GCA_041739715.1 Aestuariivirga sp. | reverse complement strand
ATCTGGTCGACTACCACGGCCTGATCCGGGCCTGGCCGCGCCGCCCGGTTCTGCCACATCCCGGCATCGCCGCGCGCATTTTTGTGCTCAAGCCGATCGCCGAGATCGCGCCCGGCTGGAAACATCCCGTGACGCGCCTGTCCGCGGCGCAGATGCTGCGGCGCCTCGATCCGCATGGCGAAGGCGCGGAGATTTAGCTGACATTAACCCGGCTGGACCATGCTCCCGCCCTGGCGTAAACCTGTCGCCTGGGTGGACTGTATCGATGCGTATCCGGATCATTGCCTGCCTTGCCGCCGCCGCTCTGCAGACGGCAGCGCCCGCCATTGCTGGAAACAAGGGCTTCCAGGTCTTCGGCGCGATCGACGACGGCAGCGCGCCCACCTGGGCCGTGTCGCGCCATTCCGAGGTGCCCGCCGATCTCCGCAGCAAGACCATCCTGTTCCAGAGCCAGCTTCCGCCCGGCTCGGTCATCGTGCGGACCGGCGAGCGCAAGCTTTACTATGTCCTGCCCGAGGGCAAGGCGATCGCCTATCACGTGGGTGTGGGCAAGGAAGGCTTCACCTGGAGCGGCACCAACGTCGTCTCGCGCAAGGCGGAATGGCCGGACTGGCGCCCGCCCGCAGAAATGATCGCGCGGGAGGCCCACCGCGGACGCTATCTGCCGGATTACATGCCGGGCGGACCCAACAATCCGCTGGGCGCGCGGGCCATCTACATCGGCGACACCATGTTCCGCATCCATGGCACGAGTCAGCCCTGGAGCATCGGACAGGCCGTTTCCTCCGGCTGCATCCGCATGATGAACGAGGAAGTCATCGACCTCTACAACCGCGTGCAGATCGGCGCGCTGGTCGTTGTCGAGGACTGACGGCGCCGCATCAACCCGAGGCAATCTTTCCAGCGCTAACTCAACCTTAACCTAAACGCGTCACTTTTAACCTTATTGGTTTGTTGCGGAGTGCGCGTATGTCAGTTTCTCCTTCCCGCGTCGTCAGGGCTGTTGCCTCGCCGAAGCTTCTTGTTTCTCTCGCGGCCGCGCTGATGCTGTCGGCCTGCTCCAATGCGATGGAGCGCTTCGCCTCCAACCCCTCGGACACAGATCCGGTCTACACCGCCACCGTTCCGGGCAAGAAGGCCACCATGGCCACGGCCCAGCCCGACGAGGCCATCGTCTCGAAGCCGCTCACCAATGCCTCGCCGGCCGCGCCAACCTACAATTACGGCAACCAGATCGCCAAGGCACCGTCCTACAAGCAGCCCGCTGTTCCGCAGGTGGCTGCGGTCGATGCGCCAAGCGTGCCGCCCGGCAGCAAGGTGACGGTCGGTCCCGGCATGACGCTCTATTCCATCGCACGCGCCAACAACATGTCCGTGTCCAAGCTGGCTGCGGCCAACAACATCCGTCCGCCCTATGCCGTTCACTCCGGCCAGGTGATCCGCATTCCGGGCGCTGGCGAAGCGGTGGTGCCGCAGGTGGCGCAGGCCGAGACACCGGCCGCTCCGGCGGCCGTCAAGGTCGGCGGCGGCACCCATGTGGTGGCAAGCGGCGAGACCATGTATTCCCTGGCGCGTACCTACAACGTGTCGCCTGCGGCAATCGCTGAAGCCAATGGCATTGGCCGGACGGCCCAGCTCTCGGTTGGTCAGAAAATCAGGATCCCGGGCGCACCAAGCTCAAACCTCGCGGCGAAGGCGCCGTCGGCGCCGGCTTCGGATGAACTCGTCGGCAGCGGTTCCAGCACCACCGCCGCTGCGCCGGAGATGGAGCCGCTTCCAGGCGCCCAGGACTCCGCCAATGCGACCACTGTCCCCAAGGCCGAAACCGAACGCATCGCTGAAACCCCGGCGGCGCCGCCTCCGGCTGCCGAAGCGGCAACCTCCGGCATGCGCTGGCCGGTGCGCGGCAAGGTCATCTCGGGCTTTGGCTCCAAGCCGAATGGCCTGAAGAACGAAGGCATCAACATCGCGGTGCCCGAGGGCACCAGCATCCGCGCGGCCGAAAGCGGCGTGGTGGCCTATGCCGGCAACGAGCTGAAGGGCTATGGCAACCTCGTGCTCATCCGCCACGAGGGCGGCTATGTCACGGCCTATGCCCATGCCAAGGAAATCTTCGTGAAGCGCGGAGATACGGTGAAGCGCGGCGACGTCATCGCCAAGGCCGGCCAGACCGGATCGGTCTCCAGCCCGCAGGTGCACTTCGAAGTGCGCAAGGGCGCCACCGCGCTCGACCCGATGAAGTTCCTGTCATCTACGACCGCCTCGAACTGACCGCCTGACACGCCCCTGCAAGGCCGGAACCCGGAGTTACATCCGGGTTCTTGCTTTTTTGTCTGCGGCGCGCATGCTGCCCCCTTCAAGGAGATCGCCATGATCACGGTTTGGGGACGGCACAGCTCGGTCAATGTGCAGAAGGTCCTGTGGACTCTGGCCGAGCTCGATGTGCCATTCACCCGCGAGACGGTGGGCGGCAGTTTCGGCGGCAATCGCGATGCCGACTTCCTTGCCATGAACCCAAACGGGCTGGTGCCGGTGATCCGCGACGGCGACGTCACCATGTTCGAGTCCAATGCCATCGTGCGCTACCTGTCCGCGCGCTATCGCGCCGGCGTCCTACGGCCCTCCGATCATCGTGCGCTGGCCATGGCCGAACAATGGATGGAGTGGCAGCAGACGAGCTTTGCCGCGCATGTAAGCGCGATCTTCTTCAACCAAGTGCGGCTGCCGCCGGAAAAGCGCAATCCGGCGGCCGTTGCGGAAGCTGCGACGCAGGCCGCAGCCGCCATCCGCATCGCCGACGATCATCTCTCCCGGCACGACTGGTTTGCCGGTGGCGACTTCAGCTTCGCCGAGATCGTCATGGGCTGCCTCCTGTGGCGGTATCTCGGCCTCGACTGCGAGAAGCCGGATGCGCCCCATCTGATGGAATGGTTCGAGGCGCTGCAGCGCCGTCCCGCCTATCGCCAGTGGGTGATGGTGCCGCGCGCCGCGACGCTGGAAGAGTGGAACCGCATCGAACGCGAGCTTGGCTGAGGCATGCTGGCGGCCAGGCTGCATGGCAAGGGAGATCTCCGGGTGGAGCGCATCCCTCCGCCGGAAGGGCCCGGGCCGCACGAGGTGCGCATGGCGGTCAGGGCTGCAGGAATATGCGGCTCGGATCTTCACAACTATCGCACCGGACGCTGGATCACGCGGGCGCCATCGACGCCGGGACATGAGTTTGCGGGTGAAGTCTTGTCGGTGGGCGCGGCCGTGCAGGGCCTTGTGCCGGGTGATCGCGTTGTAGCGGACTCGCGCTTCTGGTGCGGCGCGTGCCCGGCCTGCGTGGCGGGCCAGCATCATCTGTGCACGCAGCTCGGCTTCGTCGGCGAGGTCTGCGATGGCGGCTTTGCCGAAGAGGTGGTGCTTCCCGCGCGACTGCTGATGAAGCATGACCAAGGCCTTGCTTCCGAAGTGGCCGCGACCGCCGAACCCCTGGCAGTGGCGCTTCATGCGGTGGCGCGGCTAGCACCCGGACCCGAGGACACGGTATTGGTAACGGGAAGCGGCATGATCGGCGCGCTTTCGGCGCTGCTGCTGGCACAGGTGCCGGGGCGGACCGTCCTCATCGCCGACCGGAATGCGCAGCGCGCAGACCGGGTG
>JBGSNJ010000225.1:0-3663 GCA_041739715.1 Aestuariivirga sp. | reverse complement strand
GGAGCAGGGCGGCGGAACGCATGGCCGCCGCTTGCCCCTGGCGATCGCCATGGCGACGGTGCTGATCGTGCCGGCCGTGGCCGTGCCACTCTATCTCAAGGTCGGAAACCCGGCCCTTCCCGACGTGCCGCTGCAGGCCCGCATCGACAGGGCGGCCGAAACCGGCGATTTCGATGCCCTCATTGCCAAGGTGGAACGGCATCTCGCCGGCGCTCCTGGGGATGTGCAGGGCTGGCAAGTTCTGGCGCCCGCCTATCAGCGGGTCGAACGCTGGTCGGACGCCGCCAACGCCTATCAGAACATCATGAGGCTCACCAAGCCTGACGCCGAACTCCTGTCCAACTATGCCGAGATGCTGGTCTTCGCGGCCAATGGCATGGTCTCGGCCGAGGCCCACAAGGCGGTGCGCGATGCGCTGGCGCTCGATCCCAAGATGCCCAAGGCGCGGTTCTTCGATGGCCTCGCGCTGAAACAGGAGGGCAAGGCGGCGGAGGCCAAGGCGTCCTTCGAGGCCTTCCTGGCCGATTCGCCCGCCGATGCGCCCTGGCGGCCCATGCTGGAGGCCGAACTGCGCGACCTGGGCGCCAGGCCGCCGGCGCTGAGCCAGGAACAGATGGATCAGGCCGCCGGCATGAGCAGCGAAGACCAGCAGGCGATGATCCGGTCCATGGTCGACGGGCTGGACGAGCGTCTCAAGGCCAATGGCAATGATCTGGACGGCTGGCTGCGTCTCATCCGCGCACGGAGCGTGCTGAACGAGGCGGACAAGGCCTCCGCCGCGTACAGGCAGGCACGGACACAGTTCAAGGACAATCCCGAGGCGCTTGCCGCACTCGACGGCCTGGCGCAGGAGCTGAACATCCAATGACCCGCAAGCAGAAGCGCCTGTCACTCATCCTCGGCGGCCTCGCCATTCTCGGCCTTGCCGCCGGGCTGGTTCTCTATGCGCTCAGCGATACCATCGTGTTCTTCCACACCCCAAGCGAGATCACCGAGAAGAAGGTGCCGACCGGCCAGCGTATCCGCCTCGGCGGCATGGTCGAGGAGGGCAGCATCAGGAAGGAAAGCGGCACAGTGACAAGTTTCGTCGTCACCGATACGCTGGCCACGCTGAAGGTCACCTATGACGGTATTCTGCCCGATCTCTTCCGCGAGGGTCAGGGCGTGGTGGCCGAAGGCGTGGTGCAGCCCGACGGCATCTTCGTTGCCGATACGGTGCTGGCCAAGCATGACGAGAACTACATGCCGAAGGAACTGGCCGACAGCCTGAAGGAAAAGGGCGTGAAACTGGGCAAGGGAGCAGAGCAATGATCGCCGAACTGGGCCATTTCGCGCTGATGCTGGCCACCGGCGTGGCGGTGTTCCAGTTTCTGGTTCCGCTCTATGGCGCCCAGCGCGGCGACCGCATGCTGATGCGCAGCGCAGCGCCGGCGTCATTGCTTCAGGTCTTTCTGATCGGCATCTCCTTCATCGCCCTGACCCACGCCTATGTCGTCTCGGACTTCTCGGTGCTCAACGTGGCCGAGAACTCGCATTCGGCAAAGCCTCTGATCTACAAGGTTTCCGGCGTGTGGGGGAACCACGAGGGCTCGATGCTTCTGTGGGTTCTGATTCTCGCCGTCTTCGGCGCCGCCGTTGCGGTCTTCGGCGACAACCTGCCGCTGGAACTCAAGTCGCGCGTCCTTGCCGTGCAGGGATCGGTGGGTCTCGCCTTCCTGCTCTTCCTGGTGCTGACTTCGAATCCCTTTGCACGGCTCGATCCGCCGCCCATCGAGGGCAACGGCCTCAATCCCATCCTGCAGGATCCAGCGCTCGCCTTCCATCCGCCCTTCCTCTACGCCGGCTATGTGGGCCTCTCCATCGCCTTCTCCTTCGCCGTCGCCGCCCTGATCGAAGGCCGCGTCGACGCGGCCTGGGCGCGCTGGGTCAGGCCCTGGACGCTGGCGGCATGGATGTTCCTCACCGTCGGGATCGCGATGGGTTCCTGGTGGGCCTACTATGAGTTGGGCTGGGGCGGCTGGTGGTTCTGGGACCCGGTGGAGAATGCCAGCTTCATGCCCTGGCTGGTCGCCACCGCGCTGATCCATTCGGCGATCGTGGTGGAAAAGCGCAATGCGCTGAAGATCTGGACGGTACTGCTGTCGATCCTCGCCTTTTCGCTTTCACTGGTCGGCACATTCCTGGTGCGCTCGGGCGTGCTTACCTCCGTTCACGCCTTTGCCGTCGATCCGGAACGCGGCAGCTTCATCCTCCTCATCCTGGTGATCTTCATCGGCGGTGCGCTGGCGCTCTTTGCCTGGCGCGCCCAGACGCTCAAGGCCGGTGGCCTTTTCGCGCCGGTGAGCCGCGAAGGCGGGCTGGTGGCCAACAACCTGCTGCTCTGCGTGTCCTGCCTCGCGGTCTTCGTCGGTACGCTCTATCCGCTCGCGCTCGAGACCTGGAACGGAGCCAAGATCTCGGTGGGCCCGCCTTATTTCAACCTCACCTTCGGCCCCATCATCCTGCCCTTGCTCATGCTGGTGCCGATCGGGCCTTTCCTGGCCTGGAAGCGCGGCGACCTGGGACAGGCGATGCGGCGCCTGCGCATCGCGCTGGTCCTGTCATTGGCAGTGGGACTTCTCGTCCTTGTCCTCAATGTCCGGGGGCCGTGGCTGGCGCCCTTCGGCATGGCGCTGGGCGCCTGGCTGCTCTTCGGCGCGCTCACCGAAGTGGCCAACCGCATTGCCCTGTTCAAGGCGCCGCTCTCCGTCAGCCTGCAGCGGCTGATCGGCCTGCCGCGCGCCGCCATCGGCATGGTGCTGGCCCATGGCGGGCTGGGGATCATGGTGATGGGCATCATCGCCATTTCGCTCTGGAAGGTTGAAGTGATCGTGGCGATGAAGCCGGGCGAAACGGCCGATGTCGCGGGCTATGCGGTGACCTTCAAGGGCGAGACGCCGCTGACGGGTCCGAATTACACCGGACTTGCCGGCCAGTTCGACGTGACCCGCGACGGGCAGGAGGTGGCGCGGCTGGTTTCGGAGAAGCGCAACTTCAAGCCCTCCGGCATGCCGACTACCGAAGTCGGCCTGCACCAGTCGCTGGCCGGCGACCTCTATGTGGTTATGGGCGATGCCAATCCCGATGGCGGCCGCTCGATGCGGCTCTACTTCAATCCGCTGGTCAATCTCATCTGGATTGGCGCGGCGCTGATGTTCCTGGGCGGCGCCTTCTCGCTGGCCGACCGCCGATACCGCGTCGGAGCGCCGCGCCCCAGTGCCGCACCCGGCAAGGCAGTGGCGGCGGAATGAGGCGGCTGACGGGAATCCTGCTGCTGTTGTTGATGCTGGCACCGGCCCAGGCGCTGGAGCCGCAGGAACTGCTGCCGGACCCGGCACTCGAGGCGCGGGCCCGGGCGCTGTCGGCGCAACTGCGCTGCCTTGTCTGCCAGAACCAGTCGATCGACGATTCCGATGCGCCGCTGGCCAAGGACCTGCGCAGCCTCATCCGCGAGCATCTGCAGAAAGGCGAGAGCGATGCCCAGATCATGGACTACGTGGTGGACCGCTACGGCGACTTCGTGCTGCTGAAGCCGCGGCTTTCCGCACAGACGCTGGTGCTCTGGGGCACGCCCTTTGCCGTGCTGGCCATTGCCGCCGGCATGCTGCTGCTGCGCCGCCGTGG
>JBGSNJ010000221.1:0-3683 GCA_041739715.1 Aestuariivirga sp. | reverse complement strand
AGCGCGAAGAGCGCGGTGGGTGCAATGCCGATCACCACGATGGCGCCGTCGAGATGCGGCCGCCAGAGATCCACCGCCGCCGCCGAGCGCGTCGTGCCGGTCGCGATGCCGATGCGCCGTGCCTCGGGATCGTTCAGCGTGCAGATGACGTCGAGCGACCTGTCGATGATTCCGTGGCGCACCATCTCGGCATCGACCAGCACCGGCTTCCCCGCCGCGATGGCAGAAATTGCGGCCGCGACGAAGCCATCCGCAATGCGAAGGTCGGCGGCGATCTCCGGCATGCCGCAGGCATGGATCACCCGCGTGGCGATGGCCTCGGCGTCCGGCGGCAGGTGCGAGAGGTCGGCCTCGCTGCGGATGATGGCGAAGGAGCGCGCGTAGATGGCCTGCGGATCTCGGAGATAGGCGATCACGTCTTCTGCATGCTCCGGGGACCCAGCGGATGATCCGCATGCGGATAAGGCGCATGGGTGTGGTCGTGGTCATGACCATGATCGTGATGATGGTGGCCGTGGCCATGATCGTGCCCGTGGTCGTGATGCCCCGCGACGGTGACCTTCACCGGGGCATCGGGATCGAGCGACAGTTCCGGCGCCTTGGGTTTCTTCGGCATGGTCTTGCACAGGCTGTTGCAGACGCCGTCGCAGTAGTCGCAGTCGGCCGCCGTGCCGATGCCTTCGACGTGATGGTGGTGGCTTTCCTGCGGCGCGCCCACCTCGGCCTCGAAGCCCAGAACCTGCGTGCGGTACTTGCACATCTGGCAATTCATCGCGATGTCGCCGGTGAGGATCTGCTGCAGCCGCTCCTCGAAGGTGGCGATCACCTGCGGATGGTCATTGAGATAGGGCGCCTTGACGAACTCGATCTCCGGATGGCGCGCCGCCACCGCATCGGTCGCGTCATAGATGCGTTGGACCAGAATTCCGGTGAAGAGAAAATAGGGAAACACGACGATCCGGCGATAGCCCAGCCGCGTGGCATGCTCGAGCCCCGGCGCGACCAGCGGAAAGGTCACCCCGGAGTAGGCCGTCTCGGCCCAACCGAAGCCGAAGCCTTCCCACAACAGGCGCGTCACCTTGGACACGTTGGAGTTGGCGTCGGGATCGGAGGCGCCGCGGCCCACCACAACCAGCAGGGTCTCGTGCAGTGGAACCCCGGGGCCGGCCGCGTCGAGCGCCTCCTGCACCCGGTCGGCGGCGGCGCGCATCATCTTGGGATCGATGCCCAGTTCCTTGCCATAGTCGATGCGGAGCCCGTTCTGCGCGGCATAGGTGTTGAGCACGGAGGGAATGTCGTTTTTGGCATGACCCGCGGCGAAGAGCATGCCGGGCACCGCCAGCACGCGGTTGACGCCCTGCTCGCGCAGCTTGTCCAGGCCGGTGCGAATGATCGGCGTGGCGAATTCGAGATAACCGTATTCCACCGGGTATTGCGGCAGCCTGCGCTTCAGGTGCTCGGAGAGCACGGCGAATTCGCGCACCGCATCGGCGTCGCGGCTGCCATGGCCGCACAGCATCACACCCAGTTTCTCGGACATTTCGACCTGCCTTCCACACATTGCAGCGCCGCCGGCAAGCCGGCAGGGAAGGCAGCTCCGGTCTTGGCCCCCGCTTGGGTCGGCCGCACCGGACTGTGCTTTCAGTCCCGTCCTGGGGACGCTGCGTCTGCCAGATGGTCTAGGCGCCGCCCGTTACAGGGTCAAGCGAGCCAAGCGACATGGGCTTGCGCGAATGCGGCGCTTCAGTAAGAATTCGGCACATGACGCGCATTCTCATCACGGGAGCGGGCAGCGGAATCGGCGCCACGACGGCACGGCTGCTTGCGGAACGGGGGTGCCGCGTCGCCATCCTCGATCGCAATGGCAGCGCGGCAAGCACCGTTGCCGCATCGCTGGGCGAGGAGAAGGCCCTGGGGGCCGCGGGCGATGTCACCGATCCTGCGGCGGTCGACGCCATCCTGCGAACGATGATCGCGCGCTGGGGCGGCATCGACGGACTGGTCAACAATGCCGGCACCTGGGATCACGGACAATTGCTGGACCTCTCGCTCGAGCGCTGGCGGGCCGTGTTCGAAGTCAATCTCATGGCGCCGATCGCCATTTCGAATGCCGTCGTTCCGCATCTGGCGCGGGGCAGTTCGATCGTCAACGTGTCGTCTGTCCTCGGCCAGGTGGCGGCACCCGGGCGTGGCCCATATTGCGTCTCGAAGAGCGCGCTCATCGCGCTCACCAAGATGCAGGCGATCGAATGGGCGGAGAGAGGCATCCGCGTCAATGCCATCGCGCCGGGATACATCATGAACAAGACGACCCGCGCCCTCGCAGCGACCGGCAGCTTCGATCCGTCCGACATCAACCGGCGTACGCCGCTTGGTCGCTTCGGTGAAGAACAGGAGGTCGCCGAAGGCATTGCCTTTCTGCTCGATCCGCATCGCGCGGCCTATGTGACCGGGCACGTGCTGGAAGTGAACGGCGGCTGGACCGCTTATGGATTCACGTGAACGAGGGTGGCGCCATGATCAAGGGTTTCAATCACACGAGCTTCACCGTGACCGACATGGACCGCGCCGTGAGATTCTGGACCGCAACGCTCGGCTTCGAGGCGCGCTCCGTATCGCCGCGCGCGGGAGACTGGCAGGCCCGGGTAACGGGTGTGCCCGGCGCGGAGCTGAACGTGGCGCATCTCTATGGCTATGGCGCCCATATCGAGTTCATACAGTATACCAGCGGCGCGTCCCCGGCGCCTCGCATCAGCCCCAGCATGGCTTGTGCCGCCCATATCTGCCTGGAAGTCTCCGGGATCGAAGAGACATGGAAACGACTGATCGCGGCAGGCGCCAGCGCCCAGGGTGAAGTCGCACTCGTCGACAACGGGCCCGTCCGTGGGCTGAAGGCAGGCTACCTGCGCGATCCCGAAGGCATTCTCATCGAACTGATCGAAGTTCCGGAGCTGCCGCCACCCTAAGGCGCGAGGTCTCCCGCCGCCCTTACGTCAGAACTCGATTCCTGCCTGTGCCTTCACGCCGGAGCGGAAGGGGTGCTTCACCTGTTCCATCTCGGTTACCAGGTCGGCGATCTCGATCAGCTCGTCCTTGGCGTTGCGGCCGGTCACCACGATGTGCTTGTCGGCGGGCTTGTTCCTCAGAACCTCCAGCACCTCGTCCAGCGGCAGGTAATCGTAGCGCAGGACGATGTTAAGTTCGTCGAGCAGCACCATCCGGTAGGAAGGGTCGGCGATCATCTTCTTGGCCTCGTCCCAGGCGGCGCGGGAATGGGCGATGTCGCGCGCGCGGTCCTGGGTTTCCCAGGTGAAGCCTTCGCCCATCGCCTTGATGGTGACCAGGTCGGGGAACTTCTCCAGCACCACGCGCTCGCCGGTCGACCATGCGCCCTTGACGAACTGGATGACGCCTGCGCGCATGCCATGGCCGATGCAACGGAAGACCATGCCGAAGGCAGCGGTGGACTTGCCCTTGCCCTTGCCGGTGTGGACGATGAGCAGGCCCTTCTCGATGGTCTTGCCGGCCATGATCTTGTCGCGTGCGGCCTTCTTCTTGGCCATCTTCTCGTGGTGGCGGGCGTTGTCGTCATCGGTCTCGGTCATGCGGCAAGCTCCCGGAGCTGTTCATAGGCTGAATTGAGGCGCGGCGCCCAGAGTCCGCGCGCGGCGGCCTCGGCGAGG
>JBGSNJ010000191.1:0-2112 GCA_041739715.1 Aestuariivirga sp. | reverse complement strand
TGTTCACCGGCTTCCCCTGGGCGGCGCCGGGCCTCGCGGCCGAGACGATGGGACCAGTGGCCCAGGTGGCCTCGGTCACCGGGATGACGGGCCTCACGCTGCTGATCCTGCTGCTGGCCGGATTGCCCCTGGTGCTGCTGTCGCCCAGCCTCCGCCGTGAGCGGTGGCTGGCGCTCGCCCTGCTTGCGCTGCTTCCCGCGGGGTGGGGATTTGGCGCATGGCAGCTCGCACTGCCGAATACGCCCGACACCGAGCTGAGCCTGCGTATCGTGCAGCCGAATGTTCCGCAAAGCGACAAGTGGCGCAGCGAGAATGCGCGGATGATCTTTGACAGGCTGCAGGAACTCAGCCTCGCACCCACCGCGGACCGTCCGGCGGGGCTTGCCGGCATCGACTACCTCATCTGGCCGGAATCGGCGGTGCCCTTCCTGATCGACGAGAGCCCGGTCGCGCGCGACGAGATCGCCCGCATGCTGAATGGCAAGGGCGTGCTGCTTACCGGATCGATTCGCCGCGAGGCTCAATCTGGAGATACGCCTGCGCGCGTCTTCAACAGCATCATCGCCTTCGATGGCAGGGGCGATGTAGTCGCGCGCTATGACAAGTGGCGGCTCGTGCCGGGCGGCGAATTCCTCCCCTTCGAATGGCTGCTCGAGCCGCTCGGCTTCCGCAAGGTGGTGACCGTTCCGGGCAGCTTCGCGGCCGGCCCCGGGCCCCAGACGCTGCAATTGCCCGGCGGCCTCGCTGCCGCGATGCTTGTCTGTTACGAAGTGATTTTTCCGCATGACCTGATTCAGCCCGGCGCCCGGCCTGCCGTGATCGTCAACGTGACCAACGATGGCTGGTTCGGCCAGTCGACAGGCCCGCACCAGCATCTGGCGCAGGCCCGGATGCGGGCCATCGAACAGGGCCTGCCGATCCTGCGGGCGGCAAACACGGGAATCTCCGCGGTGATCGATGCGAGGGGGAGGCTGGTGGCCACGCTCCCGCTCGACCAGCAGGGAGTGATCGATGCGCGCATCCCTTCGGCCGGCGAGCCGACGATCTACGCGCTGCTGGGGGATTTCGTGCTCATGGCCCTGGTCCTGGTGGCCGTATCGCTCGTGCTGGTCCTCATGCGAATCCACCGCCGCGCATCCGGGCAGCAGCAATCCTGATTTCTGCGCGGGGTTGCAGCAGTAGATTTGAACCTTCTAATGAATTCAATTGCACACCAGTGCTGATTGTACTATCAGGAACGTGTTCGCTTGGCCGGTCCCCTTCGAGAATCAAATGGGCAATTGGGGGCTAGCGGTGCGGGCGTCAGACCGGGGGCAAATGGTCTGAGGTTACGATGACAAGACGCGATCCAAACTTTGTTGATGTCCATGTGGGCAGCCGTATCCGCATGCGTCGGCAATTTGTCGGAATGAGCCAGGAGAAGCTTGGCGAACTCCTGGGAATCACCTTTCAGCAGGTGCAGAAGTACGAGAAGGGCTCGAACCGCATCAGCGCGAGCCGGCTCTACTACACCGCCAAGATCCTCGGCGTTCCTGTTCAGTTCTTCTTCGAGGAACTTCCGGGCAGCGAAGACCGCAGCAGCCAGGACGGGACGCGCGAGCAGGACACGGTCCTGTCGTCGTTGATGAATGCCGAGGGCATCGTCCTCGCAAAGGCCTTCCGCGAAGCCGACAACTCCAACAAGCGCAAACTGATCGCAAGCGTGGCACGGCTCATTGCCGAGGCCAAGGACTGAAGTCCGCAGCGGTCCGGGCGTCTGACTTAATGTGAGGCCCCTGACTTGACCTTGGAGTGGGCCGCTGCCAAAAGGCGGTGGGCTTCCGCGGGGATGAATCACGCATGTCACGTAAGAACTATCTCTTCACGAGCGAATCCGTGTCCGAAGGACATCCGGACAAGGTCTGCGACCGGATCTCCGACGAGGTCGTCGACCTTTTCTACCGGGAGGCCCTGGCTCAGGGCTTCGATCCTTGGCAGGTGCGGGTGGCCTGCGAAACGCTGGCCACCACCAATCGCCTGGTGATCGCCGGCGAGACCCGCGGCCCATCATCGGTCACGCCCGAGAAGATCGAGGCCGTTGCGCGCAAGGCCATCAAGGACATCGGCTACGAA
>JBGSNJ010000165.1:0-5362 GCA_041739715.1 Aestuariivirga sp. | reverse complement strand
GATCCGGCCACGTCCAGATAGCGGTCGATGTCGGCCTCCGAATGCGCAAAGGAGACCTGCGGTCCGGCCGAGTAGATCGCCTCCCACACGCCCCTGTTCGCCATGTAGAGGCGCAGGGCGTCGCTGAAGGCAATGTCCATCGAATGATGTGCTTCCGCGTAGGTTTTGGGATGCTGCGGCGTCTGACAGAACCCGGAACGCGGCCCGTAACGGAACGCACACCAGTCCAGGCCGTGGCTCCGGATGATCGCATCGATGCCGTCGGCCAGACGGGTGCCGAGCCGCGCGATTCGGCGATAGCCCTCCTCCGTCGCGACGTCCTCCAGCATCGCCCGCGCTGCGGCCATCGACAGCGCGCTGGCAAAGGTGGTGCCCCCAAGCGCCAGCCCCCGAACCGGAGAGTCGGCCGCCTCATGGTGTTCCTCCACGAAGGCAGACACCGACGCGCTCATGCCATAGGCGCCGAGCGGTGTCCCGCTCCCCAGTCCCTTGCCGAGGGAGACGAAGTCCGGCGAAAGGTCTTCGGCCCGGACGAAGCCGCCATAGGCCAGCTGCCATGTATGGGTCTCGTCGAAGCAGGTCAGTGCCCCATGGTCCCGTGCCAGCCTGCAGACGCCCGCGAGAAAACCGGGTTCGGGCAGGACCAAAGAGCAATTCGTCAGCGCGGGCTCGGCGATGACCAGCGCGACATCACCCGCTTCGAGGGCCGCTTCCAGCCGCGCCAGGTCGTTGAAAGGCACGTTGACGGCATCGGCTGCCGCGGCGGGCGACAGACCGAGGCCTTGAACGACGGCCGGCTCGTTGTCGCCCGGTGCGCCTCCCGTCGTCATCGCCGTATCGAAATGGCCGTGGTACTTTCCGTCGAACATCACGATCTTCCGGCGGCCTGTCATGGCACGGGCGATCCGGATGACTTCGGTGTTGGCGGACGACGCGCTGATGGTGAATTGCCAGAATGGCATGCGGGTTCGCGCAGCCAGCTCGCATGCAACGACAATCGAGTCCTCGCCCGGAAGCAGGAACTGCATGCCCCGCGCCGCCTGTGCTTCCACCGCCCGTGCCACCGCGTTCGGCCCGAACCCTGCGGTGTTGGAAAGATCAGCGAGATTGAAGTCGACATAGCCATTGCCGTCCACATCCACGAACGTGCTTCCCTCACCTCCGGCCACGAAGAGCGGCGCATGCCGATGCAGTCCCGCCATCCAGGCCATCGGCACGCCATCCGGCATGACCGACCGGGCGCGCCGGGACAATTCAGCCGATCGCGGCCTGCGTACGTCGAAGTCCGCGGCTTCACGATCGCGAATGGTCTTCAACCTTTCCCTCATTGCCTTGTCCTCCATGCCATGTTCCATATCTGCGGTCCGGAACGATTGGACGGCGTCAGGACCATGCACTGAAGCCGGATGCGGCTGCAAGCTGATCGCGACCGAGTATGATTGACGGCGCTGCCGGCCCGCTGACAGACTGCCAACGCCTTGTGTGCCGCACGTCCTGTGTCCAAAGAGGAGAACCTCGTGATGAGCAGCCGGCACCTCGGCTCATGTCTTTGCGGCGACGTCCGCTTCGAGATCGCAGGCGACTTCGAGAAGTTCTACCTGTGCCACTGTTCCCGTTGCCGGAAGGATACCGGTTCGGCACATGGCGCCAATCTCTTCGCGTCGGCGGCGCGTCTCACCTGGCTTTCCGGCAGTGCCAGGGTCGTGACCTTTCGGGCGCCGTCCTCCCATCATCAGAAGAGCTTCTGCATGTCCTGCGGATCGGCCCTGCCGGGGCTGCACATGGATGGTGCGCTCTTGGTGGTGCCGGCCGGCAGCCTCGACAGTCCACTTGGTTTGCGGCCCGATGCTCATATCTACTGTGCCAGCCGGGCCGACTGGGATCAGCATCTCGAAGACGTAACTTGCGACGACGGGCCGCCCGGCTGACGGCAGCAATTCAGCGGTCAAGCTCTGCCGCAGCCAGACGCGCGACGCGGAGGCTGATCGCGGCCAGGGGATCACGATCCCGGATCAGCCACGCCGCCGAGAGCCCAGAACCCGCGAGAATCCAATTCAGCAGACGAAGACGCTCAAGCCCCGCGGCCGCCGCCACGGTCTCGATGCGGCGCACGAACCGGTCGGCGTCACGTGCCACGCACTTCGTGGGTTCGGCGAGGTCGGGATTGGTGAACATGGCGGCGAATTCAAAACCACATTCGCCCAGCAGGGCCTTCGGGTCGATGGCCAGCCAACCCCGCGCACCGAAGTCGAGGACATTTCCGTGATGAAGGTCGCCATGCAGGGCGGCGACATCGCGGGGGTCCGCGAGCAGGATCCGGGCCGTGTCGGCGGCGCGCATCAAGATGCCGCCCTCCGTGCGGGCTACGGGGGCGAGTTCGGCGAACCAGTGATGCAAGGGCGTGAGCCGCGGAAGCGGCTCGGATCTGGGCGCATGCAGGCGCGCGGCGACGGCGCAGAGCAAACGGCAGGCTTCATCGTCGCGTCCATTCGCAGCCATGCCGGCCAGAGACCGCGGTCCGATGGCCCGTTCCATGAGGAGCGCTGTATCGCTTTGTGCGAAGACCCGTGCCGCCCCATCGCCGTTCCACCACGTCAAAAGCACGGAACCTCGCAGGTCCTCTCCAGCAGGATCGGCGAAGACCTTCAGCATGGCCGGCTCCCCCTGCCACCGTACGGGTAGCAGGCGCGCCGTTCGCGTCACCGACACCACCCCGTCGGCTTTCAGATCCCACTGACGCAGATAGGTCTCGAACACGCGTCGCTCCTCAGTTTCTCCAGAGGTTTGCCAGATCGGCGACGGCCAACGTCATCCACAATTTAAACTGGTTCTATATGAAAGTATTTCTCGTTTTGCTTGTGCCTTTGTTTGTCGGATTGCGCGCAAGACGAGATCGGTTAAGCAGTTTCATCCGCCTTCAAACTGAGTCTCGTCCATCATGAACCCCGCCGTCGAGCCAGGCTCCGTCGAACATCTATCGCAGATCATATCGCACGTGGTCGCACCCGCCTTCCTGCTTGGCGCGGTTGCATCGTTCATTTCCATACTGGTCTACCGCATGACCGCGGCGATCGAGCGGGCAAGGGAAATCGGCAATCTGCCCGAGGACGGCCATGCCCGGGCCGCACTCCGGGCCGATCTTCCAAGGCTCCTGCGCCGAATCGAGCTGCTGCACCAGTCGGTTCGCCTCGCCATCGCAAGCGGCGTGGTTGCAACGCTACTGATCATTCTTGCCTTTGCGGCGGCACTGCTTGGCAGTCATCACGTTTGGATTGCGGCATGCCTCTTCATGCTGTCCATGTCCTTGTTGTGCGCTTCGCTGATCGCTTTTGCGTTCGAGGTCCGCATCGGCATCAGCGAGTATGACCGCCAGTAGCGACCGCCGAATGTTGATCGTTGCGGCGGCCCGCGCTAGAAAACCGTCACCCTCAATGAAGCCAGGAATGCAAATGTCTATCACGCGCCGTGCAGTCATGTTTTCTGCCATTGCTGCCGGACTCCTGCCGGCACGCCAGCTCGCGGCGCAAGAGGCAGAGCCTTTCGTCGTCAAGGACGAGTCGCCGAAAATCGCCTACAAGTTCCGGCGGCGCGAGGTTGACTACGACAATCCGGAACCGCCCGGCACCATCATCGTCGATCCCAAACGCAAGTTCCTTTACCACCTGCAGGGTGGCGGCAAAGCCATGCGCTATGGCGTGGCCGTGGGCAAGTCGAGCAAGTCGTGGAAGGGCGAGGCGGTCATCAAGCGCATGGCAAAGTGGCCGGTCTGGGTTCCAACGCCGGAACATCTTGAGGCCATTCCATCACTCGCCAAGCATCTCAACGGCATGCCGGGCGGACTGGACAACCCGATGGGCGCGCGAGCGCTGTATCTCTATGAAGGCGACGTCGACACCATCAACCGCATTCACGGGGCCGCCAAGCCAAACGAGATTGGCCGGAACGTCACGGCCGGCTGCATCGGCATGCTCAATGTCGATGTCATTCACCTCTATGACCGCGTGGAACTCGGAACCCGCGTGATCATGCTCTGATCGGCCGGCGACGAAGCGCTCACGTCAGGTGGGCGTGCAGCTTCCAGCGGTTTGCCGCGATCCTGACGCTGCCCCAGGCTCCCGGGAAGGCGATGCCGGGCGAAAGGGCGTATCCCCGCATGGGCGGGCGCGATGCAATGACATCGAACTGGGCGGTGAGCGCCTGGTGCGCAAAGGTCGACAGCGGCAGGCTCTCGAGCGACTCCCGTTCCATGCAATAAGCAACGAGGCGCCAGTCGACGTCGCCGAAGAATCCGTCCTCCTCGGTGCGCCTCAGGAGAGTTTCGGCGCCGGACCGGCTCAGCAGATAGCCCTGAGTGCCCGGCACGCGCACCGTGGACCATAAAGCCATGATGGCCTGGGCGACCGGCACGGATACGAACTCAGTTGCCGCGCCAGGACGGGGCCCGGCCGGCGCTGCCATGCCTGCCGAGATGAAGCAGTAGTCGTAGTTTTCCGGGACCCCGAAGGCCGTGACGCTTTGCGGCAGCGCATACCTGAACGTCGTATCGTCCTCGACGACGAGGGCGGCCTGGTGTTCGGTGGCAAGGAAGGCCTCCCAGGCCGCTACATGGCCGAGAAAGCATCCAAGCGTTCCCTTCAGTTGGGAACTCACCCGCTTTCCGAGCCGCCCCACGGCCACGTCAGGAAGGTACCGGCCCGGCACCCCGGGGACGCGCCGCAAGGCCGGAGCGGACGCGCCGAATTGCGCCGTAAGCTGCTGCCAGCGGTCACCATCCAGGTCGAGATTGATTCCAAATGCCTCATAGGGACTCCGCGGTCCTGCTTCATCCCGCCGGGCAAGCCCTTCGGCAAATTCCTGACTCTGCACCAAATCATGCTCGAGTTCGGCGAGTTCCTGACGCTGAACGTCGGTCGTGAGGAGCGGGCGCAAGCGTTCGAGGGCAATCAGGGCCTCCCGGAACTCCCGGGCACGACGGTGCACCAGTGCGCGTGCCAGCGACCAGTTCGATTGCGGTATAAGCGCTTCTGCTCTGGACAGCCGCTCCTTGGCGATCTTCGGCAGGTTCCGCAATGATGCGATGCGCACCCATTCCCGATAGAGGGATTCAGCACGTCCTCCGGCCGCGATGGACTTCGAGATCAAGTCATCGGCGGCGGCGAGCTGGCCTGACTTCAGAAGCGCATTGTATTCCGCGAACGCCTTTTGCTCTGACAATTGCCCCTTCGCATGTTGACTGAAATGAAAACCGTGATGGCGGAGAGCGACGGGACCCGGCGTCGCCCGGGCGTCAGATGTAAAAGTAGGCGGCGGCCAGGACGGCCGCTGTCGCCGTCGCGATCGCTACAATCCAGATCATGTCGCC
>JBGSNJ010000127.1:0-8992 GCA_041739715.1 Aestuariivirga sp. | reverse complement strand
ACGCTGGCCGCCGGCGCTCTTGCCGCCGACAAGCCAAACATCCTCTTCATCGTCTCCGACGACACCGGTTACGGCGACCTCGGGCCTTATGGCGGCGGCGAAGGCCGCGGCATGCCGACGCCGAACATCGACCGACTGGCGGAGGAAGGAATGACCTTCTTCTCCTTCTATGCGCAGCCCTCCTGCACGCCCGGCCGCGCCGCCATGCAGACCGGCCGCATTCCCAACCGCAGCGGCATGACGACCGTTGCCTTCCAGGGCCAGGGCGGCGGCCTGCCGGCCGCGGAGTGGACCCTCGCCTCGGTGCTCAAGCAGGCAGGCTACGGCACCTATTTCACCGGCAAGTGGCATCTGGGCGAAGCCGACTACGCGCTGCCGAATGCGCAGGGTTACGACGAGATGAAGTATGTCGGGCTCTATCATCTGAATGCCTATACCTATGGCGATCCGACCTGGTTCCCCGACATGGATCCGGAATTGCGGGCGATGTTCCAGAAGGTGACCAAGGGCGCGCTCTCGGGCAAGGCCGGGGAACCGGCCAAGGAAGAGTTCAAGGTCAATGGCCAGTATGTCGACACGCCCGTGATCGACGGCAAGGAAGGCGTGGTCGGCATTCCCTTCTTCGACAGCTATGTGGAGAAGGCTGCAATCGAGTTCCTCGACACGGCCAGCAAGAAGCCGGACCAGCCCTTCTTCATCAACGTGAACTTCATGAAGGTTCACCAGCCCAACATGCCGGCGCCGGAATTCGAGCATAAGTCGATGTCGAAGTCGAAGTATGCCGACTCGGTGGTCGAACTCGACACGCGCATCGGGCGCATCATGGACAAGCTCCGCGCGACCGGCATGGACAAGAACACGCTGGTCTTCTACACGACCGACAATGGTGCCTGGCAGGACGTCTATCCGGATGCGGGCTACACCCCCTTCCGCGGCACCAAGGGAACCGTGCGGGAAGGCGGCAACCGCGTACCGGCCATTGCGGTCTGGCCCGGCAAGGTCAAGCCCAGCAGCAAGAATCACGACATCGTCGGCGGCCTCGACCTGATGGCAACCTTCGCGAAGGTCGCCGGCCTCGCCGCCCTGCCGGACAAGGATCGCGAAGGCCAGCCCATCATCTTCGACAGCATCGACATGACCCCGGTCCTGACCGGCAGCGGAAAGTCGGCGCGCAAGAACTGGTTCTACTTCACTGAAGACGAACTCTCGCCCGGTGCCCTGCGGACCGGCAACTACAAGTTCGTCTACAATCTGCGCGGCGATGACGGCGCTTCGACCGGGGGCCTCGCGGTCGATAGCAATCTCGGCTGGAAGGGTGCCGAGAAGTATGTGGCCACGGTTCCGCAGGTGTTCGATCTCTGGGCCGACCCGCAGGAGCGCTACGACATCTTCATGAACAACTTCACCGAGCGCACCTGGCTGGCCGTGGTGATGGGCCAGGAGCTGCAGAAGCTGATGGAGACCTACGTCTCGCACCCGCCGCGCAAGCTGCAGAGCCTCGGCTATACTGGGCCTCTGACCATTTCAAACTACCAGCGCTTCCAGTGGGTGCGCGAACAGCTGGCAAAGGACGGCATCAACATCACCTTGCCAACGGGCAACTGAACAACAAGCGCAGTCCCGGTTTGCCGGGACTGCGCCACGTCACGCGTCCATCACGCCAGCAGCCGGGCAAGCCGGACAAAGCCATCCACCGGAATCTGCTCCGCCCGCTGCTCCGGATCGAGGCCCGCCGCGGCAAGCAAGGGCTCGGGATCGGGCACCAGCGTCTTCAGGCTTACGCGCAGCATCTTGCGGCGCTGGCCGAAGGCCGCAGCGGTGACGCGCTCGAGTGCCGCAACCCTGCACTCCGGTTCCATGGTTCGGCGCGGGACGAGCTGGACGATGCTGGAGGTCACCTTGGGCGGCGGCGTGAAGGCGCTGCGGTTCACGTCGAAGAGCTTGCGGACCTCGCAGCGCCACTGGCAGAGCACCGACAGGCGCCCGTAGTCCTTGCCGCCCGGCTTCGCCGCGATGCGCTCGGCCACTTCCTTCTGGAACATCAGCGTCAGCGATTGGTACCACGGCGGCCAGGCGCCCTGCGTCAGCCAGCCGGTCAGCAGCGGCGTTGCGATGTTGTAAGGCAGGTTGGCGACGATCTTCGCCGGGCCTTGAACAAGATCCTGCCAGTTCACAGTCATCGCATCGCCTGCCACGATGGTGATGCGTCCCGGATAGGCGGCGGCGATCTCCTCAAGGGCCGCAAGGGCACGGTCGTCGCGCTCGATGGCAACGACATGGCCCGCCCCCTCCAGTAACAAAGCCCGCGTCAGGCCGCCCGGACCGGGACCGACCTCGACAATGGTGAAGCCTTCCAGAGGTGCGGCGGCCCTCGCGATGCGGCGCGTGAGATTGAGATCGAAGAGGAAGTTCTGTCCAAGACTCTTGCGGGCCTGCAGACCGTGGCGCGCGATGACCTCGCGCAGCGGCGGCAGTCCGTCGTCAATCACGGGCGGCACGCGCCATTTGCGCGGCGAGCCTGAGCGCGGCGATCAGGCTGTCCGGCCTTGCAAGGCCCTTGCCTGCAATCCCCAGCGCCGTGCCGTGGTCCGGCGAGGTGCGGATAAAGGGAAGCCCGAGGCTCACGTTGATGCCACCGTGGAAGTCGATGGTCTTCACCGGGATCAGCGCCTGGTCGTGATACATGCAGAGAATGGCGTCATAAGTGGCGCGGGCCTCGGAGTGAAAGGCTGTATCGGCCGAAACCGGACCCGTAACGTCGAGGCCCTCGGCTCTCAGCTGCTCAAGCGCGGGTGCGATCACCTCGATCTCCTCGCGGCCCATGGCGCCATTCTCGCCGGCATGCGGATTGAGTCCGGTGAAGCTCAGTCGCGGACGGGCAATGCCGAAGTAGCGCCGGAGATCGCACGCGGTGACGCGAGCCTGCGCGAGTATGGCCTCGCGGGTGAGCGCGCGCGGCACATCGGCGAGCGGAATGTGGACGGTGACGGGAACGGCGCGCAGATCGCCGCCGATCAGCATCATCACCTCGTTTACCGGGTTCCCGTGCCGTGCCGAGAGATGGGCTAGATAGTCGGTATGGCCCTGGTGGCGAAATCCGGCGGCGTAGAGCGCATCCTTGTTGATCGGATTGGTGACGATGGCCGAGACCGCGCCGGCAAAGGCCAGATCAACCGCCTCGTCGATCGCCGCAATCACCTGCGGCGCCGTTGCCGGATCGATGACGCCAGGCTCCGGGTGGGCCGCGAGCGGCCGATGCAGCACCGGTACGGCATCGGCGAAGGCGGCGGCGGCGTCTCGGGTATCGCCGATGACGCAGAAGGGCGTGCCCGGATTGCGGGCCGTCCAGTAGGCGGCATCACCAAGCAGGCAGAAGGTGGCGGCGGCATCGTGGCGCAATGCAGCCCAGGCTGCGGCGGTAATCTCGGGAGCAACGCCTGCCGGTTCGCCGCCGGTCAGCAGAATGGGCGGTTGCAAGGCGGCTGCAATCACTGGGAGTAGCTGGTGTCGCGATACTCGATGTAGACCGAACTCCGGGCTGTCTTCATGTAGTCGTCTTCGAACTTCGCGTATTTCTCGTTCAAGACAATTCCCTCGACCTGCTTGCGGGTCGGCGGTTCGAGCTTCGGAACTTCCGGAGAGAGCTTGCGGCTGCCGCAGAAGGCGAGCAGCTGAATGCCTTCCTTGCTCCGCATTGGCCCGACGGCCCGGCCAACGCCGGTCTGCTCCAGCGCCGATCTCAGAGGTTTGGGCAACTTCGCCGCATCGACTTCCATCGCCTTTCCCACCCTGACGTCGAAGATGCCCTCGGCGGCGCCCTTGAGATTGCCACAACCCTTGATGCGCTGACCGAGTGCGGCAGCCTCCGCCGCGCGCGCCTGCAGGAGCATGGGGTCCTCACTGTCGATCGGCAACTGGATCTCGCGCAGCGTGTAGATAGTGACCGGCTTCATGCGCGGATCGTTCTTGATTTTCGCTGCGTATTCGGAAAACTCGCGCTTGATTTCCGTGTACTTCTCGTCAACCGCCTTGGGATCAACTTCGAGATCATTGCGATACTTGTTGGAGATCAGGCGATTGAAGCCGACAAGCGACGTGACGTAGCGGCGGAACGCCTTTTCGCCGATCCCCTGTTTCTTCAGCTTTTCGAGCAGGCCCGCCGTGGTCGTGTCCATGCCCTTGGCCATGCGCTCCATCTGCTTGTTGACCTCGACATCCGTCGGAGTGAGCTTGAATTTCTCGAGCTCAAGCAGTTTCACTTCCTCGTCAACCAGGGACTTGAGGGCGCCCTTGCGGGAAGAGTCCGTCTTGGAGTCTCCAAGGATCTTCATAAGGGCAATGCGCTGGCTGATATCCCGCTCGGTGATCGGCTGGTCATTGACGACCGCGACGACACCCTGGCTCTCGGCCAAAGCAGGCAATGCCGGCGCAGCGATGGCCAGCCCGGCACAGACAGCAACTCGCAACAAAAGTCTCATCATCACTTTCAGAAGTTAAAGCCGCCGTCCATCTCTCCGATGGTTCGCAGTTCGACCGACAGTTTCAGAGTCCTATCGACCCCTTCATCCTGGTCCTTGTCTTCGCTGTAGGTCAGACGGGCATTCATGCATTCACAGTCGAACCCGATTCCGATCAGTTTTTCCATGAAGGTGTCCTCCTCGAGATCGTAACGGAAGCCGCCGAAGACATTCCAGGCTCCCGTCAGGCGGTAAACCGCATCGCCCCAGACCTGTTTCTCGCGGTCGTCCCTCCCGTAAGCTTCGGCCTGGGCAACGTCGGCATAGGCCAAAGACCCTGAAATCCTGTCCAAAGTGAGGCTTACCATCGCCTCCTGGACATTGATGCGGGAAAGATCCTCTTCGACCCGGGCCTCATAGGTGAAGCGCATATAGTCGTTTGGCTGATAGGCGAGGCCGCCGACCAGATCGGACGACGTCCCGTTCAGCCCGGACCCCTCCACGAAACTGTTCTCCCCGGCGATGTGAAAGGACTCGCCGAAGCTTGCCCGAAGGAAGCCGCCGTCGGCTGCCAGCAGGTTGTAGACTACGCCAAGATTGACCCGGGTTCCGCCTTCGTAACGATCATAGCCAGTGAAGCGATCGGAGAGGAACAGGTTGGTGTGATCGAAGTTCAGGGTGATGGCGTCTTCGTCGCTGCGATCATCGGCATCCTGCTCATCGGTTGTCGAGATGACCTGTGCCACCGGGGTCAGCACGCTTTGCGCAAAGCCATGGTCGGCGACAAAGGGCATGCGGACGTCAAGGCCCGCCGTCGGAACGACGCGGGCCGTGGTTTCCTGATTGCTTGTTGCCGTCGGCACGTCATCCGAAACGTAGAAGTCGCTGCGCAGCCTGGCGAAGGGCGTCACCAGCGTGCCCAGCCCGTTGATGAACTGGCGGTGCCAGTGAAGTTCGGTGACCGCGCGCGTCTGCTCGGTTCCCAAGACAGGGCTGGAATCACCGGGTGCTTCACAATCATTGGGATCAATGGGTTGCCCAGGATCACCGACGTTCAGATCGCACTGGTCACGCGAGATCGAATAGGCATCGATGTCGAGGCCAAGTTCACCCCCGAAGACGGTCTGGTCGAAGATATAGTTCGCCGTGACATAGGGCAGGGCGACCGGCAGCTGGTCCTGGCTCTCTTCCTTCAACAGCGTCCGATAGTGCAGGGCCTGGGCCGAGGCGTAGTTCCGGTCATCGAGCCCGGTGACGTAGAAACTGCTGGTGATCATGTTGTCGGTGTTGATGTCGTAGTCGTCGAAGAACTCGCGGTCACTGACGGCGGTCGCGTCCCAGCCCCAGCGCCAGTTCCTGTTGATGTCGAAGCGGCCATCCGACTGAACGGCACCGCGCCAGCGGCTCTCGACGTCCTCTGTGCGGTCAGGATCGAGTTCATAGATGCCGTAGCCACGGACACTGTAAATGCCATTGGCGAGGCGGTGCCGCCATTCGACATCGCCCAGGACCCCCTGTTCGGTCATGAAGCGCGGCGCGATGGTGAGATCGGCATTGGGCGCAAGGGCCCAGAAGTAGGGCGTACTGATGCCGAAGCCATAGTCATTGCCGTAATGGAGGCCGGGGATCAGGAAGCCGCTGCGACGCTTCACGCTCGGGTCCGGGTAGGAAAAATAGGGCGTATAGGCAACCGGAACGCCGCCGATTTCCAGTTTGGCGTCGCGGTAATAGAGTGTGCGGGTCGCCTCGTCATGCGTGGTCTCGCGGGCCACGATCTGCCAGACCGGGGTTCCGCCTTCGGTTACGCAGGTCTTGCAGGCTGTGTAGCTTGCCTGCTCGAAGACGGTAATGCCATTCTCGTAGCGCCGCGCATAGCGCGACGTGATGGTGACATCGTTGGTCAGCAATGCCTTGACGTGATTGGCGAAGCCTTCCCTGAACTTGTCATCGAGGTCGGCCATGTCGGCTTCGACGATATTGCCGTTGGGTTCTCGGAGGACCACCGAGCCATTGGCCTTGAACCGGTTGCGGGCCATGTCATAGACCACGTTGGTCGCCGTGAGGGTATATGGCCCATAGGTGATGTGCACCGTTCCGGTGGCCGTGGCGATCTTGGCATTGGCGTCATAGGTGAGGCGGTCGGCAACCACATCGACCCGGGTGCCCGGGGGCGGCTCACCGGTCTGGGGCGCGACGAACTCCGGCGCATCGTCGATGGCGGACGCCTGGACCGGTCCCGCGACCAGAAGCGCAATGCCCAGCCCCATGGCAAGCGCGGGCAGGCAGGACTGAACCTGCAGCATGTGTCGCCAGCCTGGCCTGAAGCCTGACACCCTGAATCCCACCAATCCGCCCGATCACGTATCTTTACACATTCTTAACGGCAATCCCACCGGGCTGGAAGCACCCATTTTCCAGTCTTTCAAATGATGTGCGATTTGAGCCACAGTATGGTGGCCGGGAATCATGGTTAACAAAGTCCTTAAATCTCGCACCGGCGTGATTTCCAGCTCCGGCCAGTCAGGCTAACAAGACCCGTCAACAGATCGGAATCGCTCATGAAAATCAAATTCTCTGGTCCGGCCCTCCCGCGTTCGGGCACGCTCGTCCTGTTTCTCGCAGAAGGCAAGTCCTTGACTGGACTGGCCGACAAGGCCGACCGGGCCTGCAAGGGCCAGATCGCCCGGGCACTGGCTGCGGCGGCCTTTACTGGCCGTCGTGATTCGAGTCTCGACATCCTGGCCCCCGGCGGCGGCCTGGGCCGCATGGTGGTATACGGCCTGGGCGATCCCGCCAAGCTGACCAGTCTTGACGTGGAGATGCTGGGAGGCGCGGTGGCCGGGACCCTGCAGAGCCAGAAGGCCAAGGCGGCATCGGTCGCCGCGGATATCAGCCCCAAAGGACTATCCGAGGCCGACTTCGCCGCGCTGATCGGCTCAGGAGCCCGGTTGCGGGTCTACAGTTTCAACCAGTACAAGTCGAAGAAGCCCGAGACTGCGGGCTTGGCGGAGCTGACCATCCACAGTTCGGATGCAGCTGCCGCCGGCCGGCACTACCGGCCGCTCGAAGCGGTTGCCGAAGGCGTGCACCTTGCCCGCGACCTGGTCAACGAGCCACCCAACATCCTCTATCCGGTGGAATTCGCGAACCGGACGCGGGCGCTGACCAAGCTGGGCGTGAAAGTCGAGATCCTTACACCCGCGCAGATGAAGCGCCTGGGCATGGGGGCCCTGCTCGGCGTCGCCCAGGGCTCGCCGCGCGAAGCGCGGACCGTGATCATGCGTTGGGATGGCGGACGCAAGGGCGAGGCCCCGCTGGCCTTCATCGGCAAGGGCGTGACCTTCGACACCGGCGGCATTTCGATCAAGCCGGCAGCCGGCATGGAGGACATGAAGGGCGATATGGGCGGAGCGGCCTGCGTGACTGGCCTGATGATGGCACTCGCCAAGCGCAAGGCCAAGGTCAATGCGATCGGCGCCATCGGCCTGGTCGAGAACATGCCGGACGGAAATGCCCAGCGCCCGGGCGACGTGGTGACCTCGATGTCGGGCCAGACCATCGCGGTGCTCAACACCGATGCCGAAGGCCGGCTCGTCTTGGCAGATGTGCTCTGGTACGTGCAGCAGCGTTTCAAGCCGAAGTTCATGATCGATCTTGCCACCCTCACAGGCGCAATTCTCGTGGCGCTGGGCAAGGAACATGCGGGGCTGTTCTCGAATGACGACGAACTGGCGCAGCGCCTGTCGGAGGCAGGACAGGCGACCGGCGAGAAGGTCTGGCGCATGCCGCTGGCGCCGGAATACGACAAGATCATCGATCACGACGTGGCCGACGTGAAGAACACCGGCGGCCGCTTCGCCGGATCGATCACGGCCGCCCAGTTCCTGCAACGCTTCGTCAACAAGCTGCCCTGGGTACACCTCGATATTGCCGGCACGGCGATGGATGCGCCGCGCTCGGCGATCAGCCCCAGCTGGGGTTCAGGCTGGGGCGTACGCCTGCTGAACCGGCTGGTGGCCCGCCACTACGAGTGAGGTGCCCCCGTCGATGACCGGACCACGACTTCGTGCGGCAGCACGATTTCGCGGGCAACGCCGCGACGGCCCTCGAGCATCGAGATGAGCATGTCGACGCCGGCCGCGCCGATTTCCTGGCGCGGCTGGCGCACCGTCGTGAGCGGCGGATCCGAAATCGACGCGCTGTAAATGTCGTCGATGCCGGCAATGGAGACGCTGCCGGGAACCGACAGGCCGAGCTGCTTGCAGCGCCACAATGCGCCGAGCGCCATTGTATCATTGGCGCAGAAGACTGCCGTGGGAGGCTTCGGTAGCGCCATCAGGGCATCGATTGCCATGGAGCCCGCCGCATAGCTGTAGTCAGCATGAATGACGAGCGTTTCGTCATAGGCAATGCCCGCCGCGTCCAGCGCCTGGTGATAGCCGGTCAAGCGGCGTTCGGCCGCGAAGGATGGGCAAGCGCCGCGGACATGCGCGATGCGGCGGTGCCCGAGGCCAATCAGATGACGCGTGACCTCC
>JBGSNJ010000123.1:0-1900 GCA_041739715.1 Aestuariivirga sp. | reverse complement strand
CGACTATGCCAAGCTGGCCGACACCATCGCCGCGCATCTCGCCATCAAGATCCCCGAGAAGCAGGAACTTCTCGAGATGACCTCGGTCGAGCAGCGCCTCGAGAAGGTCTATTCGCTGATGGAAGGCGAGATCTCCGTGCTCCAGGTGGAAAAGCGCATCCGCAGCCGCGTCAAGCGCCAGATGGAGAAGACCCAGCGCGAGTACTACCTGAATGAGCAGATGAAGGCCATTCAGAAGGAGCTCGGCGACGGTGAGGAACGCGACGAGATCGGCGAGATCGAGAACCGCATCAAGAACACCAAGCTGTCCAAGGAAGCGCGCGAGCGCGCCGAGGCGGAGGTCAAGAAGCTGCGCCAGATGAGCCCCATGTCGGCGGAAGCCACCGTGGTGCGCAACTACCTGGACTGGCTGCTCGGCATCCCCTGGGGCCAGAACAGCAAGGTCAAGAAGGACCTCAAGTTCGCCGAGGGCGTGCTCGATTCCGATCACTACGGCCTCGACAAGGTCAAGGAACGCATCGTCGAGTATCTCGCGGTGCAGAGCCGCACGGCCAAGCTGCGCGGCCCGATCCTGTGCCTGGTCGGACCTCCGGGTGTCGGCAAGACCTCGCTCGGCAAGTCGATCGCCAAGGCCACCGGCCGCGAGTTCATCCGCATGTCGCTGGGCGGGGTTCGCGACGAGGCCGAGATCCGCGGTCACCGCCGCACCTACATCGGCTCGATGCCCGGCAAGGTCATCCAGTCGATGAAGAAGGCCAAGAAGTCCAATCCGCTCTTCCTGCTCGACGAGATCGACAAGATGGGCATGGATTTCCGCGGCGATCCGTCGGCGGCGCTGCTCGAGGTGCTCGACCCCGAACAGAACGCCACCTTCATGGACCACTATCTCGAGGTCGAATACGACCTCTCGAACGTGATGTTCGTGACGACCTCCAACACGCTCAACATTCCGCCGGCGCTGCTCGACCGCATGGAGATCATCCGGATCGCGGGCTACACGGAAGACGAGAAGCTGGAGATCGCCAAGCGCCATCTCGTGCCGAAGTCGATGGAGCACCATGGCCTCGACAAGAAGGAGTTCCAGGTCAGTGACGACGCGCTGCAGGAGGTCATCCGCCGCTACACCCGCGAGGCGGGCGTGCGCTCGCTGGAACGCGAGATCAACACGCTGGCGCGCAAGGCGGTGAAGGACCTGATGACCGGCAAGGTCAAGGGCAAGAAGGTCAAGGTGACGCCCGAGGTGGTGAACAAGTATCTCGGCGTGCAGAAATATCGCTATGGCGAAGCCGAGTTCGAGGATCAGGTGGGTGTCGTCACCGGCCTGGCCTGGACCGAGGTGGGCGGCGAGATCCTGACCATCGAGGCGCTCATGATGCCCGGCAAGGGCAAGATGACGGTGACGGGCAACCTGCGCGACGTGATGAAGGAGTCGATCTCCGCGGCATCGTCCTACGTCCGATCGCGGGCGACCTCGATCGGCGTCAAGCCGCCGGTCTTCGACAAGCGCGATATCCACGTGCATGTGCCCGAGGGCGCGACGCCGAAGGACGGACCCTCTGCCGGCGTTGCCATGGTCACCGCCATCGTGTCGGTGATGACGGGCATTCCGGTGCGCAAGGACGTGGCCATGACCGGCGAGATCACGCTGCGCGGCCGGGTCCTGCCCATCGGCGGCCTCAAGGAAAAGCTGCTGGCAGCACTCCGGGCCGGCATCAAGACCGTGATGATCCCCGAGGAGAACGAGAAGGACCTCGCCGACATTCCGGCGAACGTCAAGTCGGGTCTCAAGATCATCCCGGTCTCGCGCATGGATGAGGTGCTGCAGCAGGCGCTGGTGCGCATGCCCGAGCCCATCGAGTGGGACGAGGTTGCCGAGGAGGCCACCGCTGCCGCCCGCGCC
>JBGSNJ010000107.1:0-2318 GCA_041739715.1 Aestuariivirga sp. | reverse complement strand
GCGCGCCGCATAGGCGACCGCCGCACCGTGGTTTCCACCCGAAGCCGCGGCCACGCCGCCGGGGCCTACGTCCGCGCCCAGCAATGTGTTGAAGGCGCCGCGCGCCTTGAAGCTCCCGGAGTGCTGCAGCAATTCGAGCTTCAGTGTCACCGGCCTTGCAATGCCCGGCATCCCGGTATCAACCACCGGTGTGCGTCTCACATGTGCGGCGATGCGGCGGGCGGCGCCCGAAATGCTGTCGCGGTCAATGCTCATGGACGGCACTCTGTCATGCGTTGATCTCCATGCGAAGGCCCCGCGCGTCGCGCGGCGGAGCGGCGGGAAAGCGAAGACTGCGCCCTTCGAGGATGCGGCGCGCCGACCAGGCGCAGGCACAGGCATCGATGAGGTCGTCCCATGCCCATTGACCGCGGCTTGGGATGTTCTGCCTTGCGTGATCAACGGGAAATCCATTCAGTCGGAGCAAATGGATTCGTTCATTCCTTCCGGCCAGGCGTCGCTTCTTTGACAGGACTGGCTTCCCACCATTCATGATGGAGAAGATCAATTCCGGATGGGTCTCAAAGAACTGCAACTGTCGCGCAGGCGATATGAACTGATCGACTTCTCTCATCTTAGGGATGATTGCGGCTGACTGTCTGCTCAGGCCGATTCCGGGTGCGCTTGAGTTTGCCCGATTCAGTGCAGATGCCTCAGAGTGATCGCTTGCACTCAGGGCCGCGCGGCATGGTGCCGAGAAGACCGAGGATGACTTGCCCGGCAATTGCCGTCTTGCCTCCTTTTCAGCCTCTCGACCGCCTTCAACCGCAACATCCATGAAGCCAATCGGTATGTCGATTGCGACAATGTCTGACGGGTCCAGCGTCACGGCGCGGATGCTTGGCAAGACTCGAATGATTGGGTGGGAATCCGTGGCGCCATTCCAGGCTACGGACAGCCATCCGCCCCTGCAGCCGTCTATGCCGATACAGAGCGTCATGTGGCCCGCAGTGCCGCGGCCACATCCAGCACGTCGGATCCGGCGTTGGCCGCAACGGCCCGGTCCAGTATGGCCATGGCGCCCGGCAGGGCCTCGGGCGGCGGTTCGCCCGACGCGAGACGGGCGAGATAGAGCCCCGCCAGGAAGTCGCCCGTCCCATGCGGCACCTGCTGGTGCAGACGCGAGAGATGGCGGATGGTCCCAGCCGCGCTGATCGAAAGCGTCGCCAGCCGGTCGCTTCCCGAAGGGATCGACGTCGCCACCACATCCGGCACATTGAGTTGCCGCGCGGCCGCTTCGGCTTCCTTGATGCTGCCGGCCCGCCATCCGGTCAGCCATTCCAGCTCGAAACGGTTGGGAGTCACGCAGGTCGCAAGCGGCACCAGCGTATCGCGTATCGCTTCTGCGACGGGCAGCGGCACATAGAGCGCATCGTGGTCGCCCATCACCGGATCGACGAGCACGTGGAGGCGGTCATTCATGTCCTTCAGCCGCCGGATGATGCGGACCACCCCATGGATCTGATCGTTGGATGCGAAGTAGCCGGTCATCACCGCCCCGCAGGTCGAGAGCGCCCCCATCTGCTCCAGAACGCCCAGCGTGGCCGCCAGGTCATGTGCGGGCACGCGGATCGCATGCGGCGTGCCGTGGCCGGGATGGTTGGACAGCAGGATGGTGGGCAGCGCCAGAACCTCGTGCCCCTTCGCCTGCAATGCCGGCACCGCTGCGGTATTGCCCACCGGGCCATAGGCAACCTGCGATGAGATGCAGAGGATGCGCATGTCTCAGATGACGTTCTTTTCGAAGAGGGGGGCCTTGCGCCGGATACGGTCATAGCCGAAACGCGTGAGATCGATGGTGTGGAATGCGCCATGGATGATGAGTTCGGCGATGGCATTTCCGGCGGCCGGTCCCTGCTGCAGGCCATGCCCCGAAAAGCCATTGGCGAAGTAGAAATTGCCGATGTCGGGATGCGGTCCGATCACCGCGTTCTGGTCGAGCCCGTTGTAGTCATAGTGCCCGGTCCAGGCATTGATCACCTTCAGCGACTCGAAGGCCGGCACGCGCTGGGCGAGATAGGGCCAGATCCGCTCCTCGAACCAGGAATAGTCGACGTCCCAGTTCATCTCGGTGGGTTCTTCATGTTCCTCCGGCGAGAGTCCGCTGATGAAATGCCGCCCTTCGGGACGGAAGTAGAAGCCAACCGGATCGACGGTCAGCGGCGCCTTGTGCAGCTCTTCGCTGGCTGCCGGGCAGTCGAGCACGTAGGTGTAGCGTTTGCGCGGACCCACGGGCAGGTTGATGCCGGCGAGTGCCGCCAGCCGGCCTGCGCCAGCGC
>JBGSNJ010000098.1:0-2135 GCA_041739715.1 Aestuariivirga sp. | reverse complement strand
CCGGGGGTCTTCACGCCGACCGAGGCCTTCGCGGCGATCCGCGCGGGCGCCGCGCACCTGAAGCTCTTTCCGGCCGAGGCCGCGAGCCCGGTGACGGTGAAGGCCTGGAAGGCGGTACTTCCGAAGCAGGTGCGGGTCTATGCCGTCGGCGGCGTGACGCCCGCCAACATGCAGGCCTGGGCCGATGGCGGCTGTGCCGGCTTCGGCATTGGCTCCAACATTTACAAACCCGGCATGACTGCCGATGATGTGGCGACATCCGCGGCAGGCTTCGTTGCGGCGTGGAATTCATTGAAGAGGAACGGACGATGAAGGTAGCAGTGGTGACAGGCGCCGGCAGCGGCATCGGCAAGGCCGTGGCGCAGGCCTTCGGGCGCGACGGCTATGCCGTAGTCCTGGCCGGACGGCGGGCCGACGCGCTGGAGACCGTGGCCAGGTCCATCGGGTCCAACGCGCTGGCCGTGCCGACCGACGTGTCCGATCCCGCCTCGGTGGCGAAGCTCTTCGCCGCTGCCAAAGCGAAGTTCGGCCGCGTCGACGTCGTGTTCAACAATGCCGGCACCGGCGCACCTGGCACCATCCTGCTCGAGGACCTCACCATCGAACAGTGGCAGAACGCGGTGAACGTCAATCTCTCCGGCGTCTTCTACTGCATGCAGGAGGCCTTCCGGATCATGAAGGCGCAAATGCCGCGGGGCGGCCGCATCATCAACAACGGATCGATTTCCGCCCATGCGCCGCGCCCCAATTCGGCGCCCTACACCTCCACCAAGCACGCCGTGACGGGCCTCACGAAATCGGGCTCGCTCGACGGACGCAAATACGACATCGCCGTCTGCCAGATCGACATCGGCAATGCCGGAACCGACATGACCGAGAAGATGAAATCGGGAATGCCGCAGGCCAATGGCTCGGTGGCGCCGGAGCCGACCATGGATGTCGAGAACGTGGCCCGCACCGTGCTCTACATGGCCTCGCTGCCACTGGAGGCCAATGCGCAGTTCGTGACGGTGATGGCCACCAAGATGCCCTTCATCGGGCGGGGCTGAACGGCACCGTCAGTTTCCGTCTTCGGGTAGTCGCGGCAGGGGGAAGACCTCGATTCCCTCTTCGATCAGCGCAGTCGCCTCATCGGCAGTGGCCTCGCCATAGATTCCGCGCGCTTCGGTTTCGGCGAAATGGATCTTGCGGGCTTCCTCGGCGAACTTGTCGCCGACATAATCCGCATTCTCTTCCACATGCTGGCGCATCTCGCGCATCATCTTCATCATCACGGCCACGCGCGGATCGACCGGACCTGCAACCATCTTCTGCGGCACCTCGTCCTTGCGATTGGACTTTGCCGGGATGCCGGGCGCCATGAGCTGCTTTTCGACCTTCGACGAGCCGCAGACGGAACAGGCCACGAATCCGCGTCTTGCCTGCTTGTCATAGGTGGCGCTGTCGCGGAACCAGCTATCGAATTGGTGGCCCTTGTCGCAGATGAGGTCATAGCGGATCATGCTGTCTAGCTAGCAATGCCCAGTCAGCGTTTCAAGGTTTCAAGCGAGAAGGGCCGGTCATGGGCAAGTGCCGGTATCCTGCGCCTTGCCGCGGTCACCTGCGCGAGGTCGAGATCGACGACAACTGCGCAGGGGTCCTGTCCGGCTTCGGCCAGTACCTCGCCCCAGGGTGTAACTGCCAGCGAATGTCCATAGGTCTCACGCCCCGATTCATGACGGCCAGCCTGCGCGGCCGCAAGAACGAAGCTTCCTGTCTCGATCGCCCGGGCCCGCAGCAGCACATGCCAGTGGGCTTCGCCAGTTGGGACAGTGAAGGCCGAGGGCACGGTAATCACCTCTGCACCGGCCTGCGCCAGGTGTCGGTAAAGACCCGGAAAGCGCACATCGTAGCAGATGGTCAGTCCCAGCCGGTATCCCGCGTCATCGAGAACCACCGCGCGGCTGCCGCCTGAATAGGCATGCGACTCGCGTAGCGACTCGCCGGTCGGCAGATCGACATCGAAGAGATGTATCTTGTCGTAGTAGGCTCGCAGCGTTCCGGCGGGGTCGAAGAGCAGGGATCGGTTGATCAGCGTGCCGTCATCGCCCATCAGCGCCAGCGAGCCGATGTTGAGCCAGATCCCAAACTCTGCG
>JBGSNJ010000089.1:0-14027 GCA_041739715.1 Aestuariivirga sp. | reverse complement strand
GCGTGGCCCGCGAGTGCCGGCTGCCAGGTCTCGCGGCCTGGGGCCGGGTTCGTGACTGGCGGCTGCTGCAGATCGGCAAGATGCCGAATGTCTCGCTTTACCTTGAAAGCGACATGACCGCCGAGACGGTGGCCGAACTCGGTGCCGAACATGTGCTGGTGGCGACCGGCGCGACATGGCGCCGTGACGGGACAGGAAGTGCCCAGGTGCGGCCGATCGCGCTTGCTGCGGACGCCGAGGTACTGACGCCTGACGACATCATGGCTGGCCGGATGCCGCGCGGCCGCGATGTGTTGATCTACGATGACGACCACTACTACATGGGAGGCGTTCTCGCAGAGCTGCTGCGCAAGCACGGGTTCAGCGTGACGCTGGTGACACCTGCGCCGCTGGTCTCCATCTTCACCAAGGCAACGCTGGAGCAGGCAACGATCCAGAGCAGGCTGCTTGAGCTTGATGTCAGAATCGAAGCCAATACGCTGGTCAAGTCGATCGCGGCCGCTCATGCGACCCTAGGCTGCAGCTTCACGGGCAAGACCCGCGAGGTCGCGGCCACAGCGGTCGTGATGGTCACCGCGCGCGACCCGGTCGACTCGCTCTTTCACAGTTTGTTGAAGGCCGGCCATTCCGTTACCCGGGCCGGCGACTGTTTCGGACCGGGCACAATTGCCGCTGCCGTCCATGCGGGACGTAAATTCGCCGAAGCGTTCGGCGATCCGCCGGTCGATTTCCTGGATATGCCGTTCCGGAGGGAGGTAACAGCGCTTGCGGCAAACTAACCTTGCCTCATTCCCGCCGAAGCTCTGGACTACGAGACCCCTGCGCCATTAAGGCCAACTTTACCGCAATCGACCAAATCTGCTGCGATGACAGAGAGGATTGACGCCGTGCTCACGCGACGTGCCTTTACCAGAGCCCTGCTTTCCACGGCCAGCCTTGCGGCTGTGCCTGCCTTCGCGCAGGACCCGGTGCAGACGAGTTCGATCGCAACGGCGCCAGCCAAGGCGGGTCAGAAGCTGGCCACGCAGACGGAAATCCTCGTTGGCCAGAACGAGATGCCGATGATCTCGCCTGGCTCGGTCGACTTCACCTACGCGGCAATCGCCATGTACGAGGAGTTCGCGGCGGGCGGAGGTTGGCCGGAACTTTCGATGAAGCAGTTGAAGAAGGGCAACAAGGGCGACGGCGTGATCGCGCTCCGCCATCGCCTGGTGGCCGAGAACTACCTGCCCTTCGAGACCTTGACGGCCGAGAACGCGAACGTATTCGACGATGAACTCGCCGACGCGGTGCGTGCCTTCCAGATCAATCACGGCGTCCTGCCCAGCGGAATCGTGGCGGAAAAGACACTCGCGGCACTGAATGTCTCTGCCGAGACGCGCCTGCACATGTTGAAGGAAAACATTCCGCGCATCGAGGCCTATGTCGAAGGCCTGGGCGACCGTTACATCCTCGTGAACATTCCCGGCACGCAGCTGGAAACCGTGCAGTACAACACCGTCTACTCGCGCCACAACATCGTGGTCGGCAAGCTCGAGCGTCCCTCGCCCACCCTGATCAGCACGGTAAGCGACATCAACTTCAACCCCTACTGGAAAATTCCGGCGTCGATCGTCGAGCGCGACATCGTCCCGAACTACCTCAAGGACCCGTCCTATCTTGCGAAGATGCAGATCCGCATCTTCGACGGCGTCGACGGGCCGGAAATCGACCCTTCGCTCATCGACTGGCCAACGACACCGCCCGAGCGCTACTTCTTCCGCCAGGAACCCGGCGCGCACAACTCCTTGGGCACGGTGAAGATCAACTTCCCGAACGAGCACATGGTCTACATGCACGACACGCCGCACCAGGAGTCCTTCGGCCGCAACGTGCGGTTCGAGAGTTCGGGCTGCGTCCGCATCGATCAGGTCAAGACGGTTGTCGACTGGATCCTGCAGGGCGAGATAGACGTCGACTTGATGCAGGTTGAGATGGTTCAGGCCAACGTCGAGCCCTATGACCTGAAGGTCAACAACGGTCCAGGCGTGCGCTTCATGTACCTGACCGCATGGGCCACCGAAGACGGACGCGTGAACTTCCGCGATGACATCTATGGTCTCGACGGCACCGGATTCATCCTGGGCCAGCCCGAGCCGAAGACCTTCTGACCTAGGGAAGATTGTCCCGCAGGAAGATGTCGATGCGAATCCGCTCCTGGGATTCGATCAGCGGGACATTGTCCGCCTTGGACATGAGCACGCGGACGGCGCTGCGCACCTCGTGACCTGGATCCTGATTGATCACCGCATCGATGGTGCCTCGGATCAATGCCTTGCGGTTGCTGTCGCTGAGGTCATGGGCAATCAGGACGATGTCGCGCGATCGTCCGGCGGTTTCGAGTCCAGCTACAATTCCGCGCGTGCCACCGCCCACATTGTAGATGCCGACCAGATCGGGTTGCTCGGCCAGAAGCTGCGCCGTCATGTCCTCGAGCTTTCGCCAGTCATCTCGCGACTCGCGCACGGGGAGAAGTTCGAGCTTCGGATACTCATGCGTCATGACCTGCTCGAAGCCGAACTGGCGTTCGATGTGATCGCGCAATGCCAATGACCCGGCAATCAGCCCCACCTTGCCCATGACGCCGCGCAGGAAACGCCCCATCAGGCTCCCGGCCGTTCGCCCGGCGGAAGAATTGTCGATGCCGGCATAATGCACCCGTTTCGAGCCGGGCACATCCGAGACCAGCGTCACCACAGTTACGCCGCGTGCCGCCAGCGCATTGATCGATTCACGCACGGCAGGATGATCCAGCGCCACCACCGCGATCCCATCGAACATGTCACCGATCGCATCAAGCGTATTCGCCAGCAGGACTCCATCGAAGACATCGACACGCCTGACCGAAATGGTCACGCGCTCGCCTGTCATGCGTTCGGCGACCACGCGGACCTCCTCGTTGATCCGCTCCCAGAAATCGCCGCTGCGCTCGGGCAGGACGAAGCAGAACCGGTACTCGCGCGAGCGGGCCAGGCGCGCGGCGATGCGATCCGGCTGATAGTTCAGATCCCGAATGGCGGCCTCGACCCGACTGATCGTCACCGTGCGCACGCCGGGCCGCCGGTTCAGAACCCGATCAACGGTCGCGACACTGACACCCGCCACGCGGGCCACATCCTGGATGGTAACTTTGCCCATCTACTTGTCCCTGAACCTGATTGGCGGCGATTTCTCGGGAATAAGGCCCGATCGAAACTTCTGCAAGACGAACTGCAGCAGAAGCCCGACCAGCAGCATGCGGATGTAGGAGGAGCGGGTGATCCACTCGGGCGGCAGCCGATTGGTGAAGATCTCGGTCATCGACCACAGTGACCAGATGGCGATGGCGCCGGCGATGGCACCACGATTGTTGCCGGATCCGCCAGCCATCAGCATGACCCAGACAAGGAATGTCACCAGCAGCGGCTCCGTCGCGGACGGCGACAGGAACTTGAAGTAATGCGCCGAGAGTGCACCGGCGACACCCATGATGGCACAGCCGATGACGAAGGTCTGCAGCCGGAACCAGTCGACATCCTTGCCCGCGGCCCGCGCCGAGGCTTCGTTGTCCCGGATGGCGCGCAGCGTGCGGCCCCAGGGGCTGTCATTCAGACGCTGGCAGATGATGTAGACGACCGCCACAATGACCCAGACCACGGCGAGATAGGCAATGTCGCTGCTGCGCCCCTGGAAGGTGTCGCCGAAAGGCCGGGGCACGCCCGATATGCCCAGGCTGCCATTGGTCAGCCATTGCTCGTTGACGATGACCAGTCGCAGGATTTCCGCAATGCCAACGGAGGCCATGGCCAGATAGTCGCTCTTCAGCCGCACGCAGATCTTGGCAACAGCCCAGCCGGTGACGCCGGCGACGATGGCGGCGGCGGCAAGCCCAAAGGGAATCGGCAGGTCGAAACCGCCCAGATGTTTTTCCGTGGCCACCGTCGTCACGATGGCCGATGTATAGGCGCCGACGGCGAAGAATCCGGCGATGCCGGCATTGAACAGTCCGCCCATGCCCCACTGGATGTTCAGGGCGAGGCAGAGAATCGCATAGATGCCGCCTGCGATGAGGACGCTCACTAGATAGAAGAGCAGCCCCGTCAGTTCCATCAGAGCAACCTCCCCTTGAACAGGCCCTGTGGCCGGAAGATCAGCAGGGTCACCATGATGAAGAAGGCCACAGCAGACTTGTAGGAGGAAGGGATGAAGGCCTCGTCGCTGAACCATGTGTAGGTGGCGGTCTCCTCGGCAACCCCGATGATGAGACCGCCAGCAATGGCGCCCATCGGCTTTCCGATGCCACCAAGAACGGCGGCGGCAAACATGGGCAGAAGAAGGTTCCAGCCGAGATTGGGATGCATGCTGGTGTCCATGCCGGCGAAGACTCCGGCCGTTGCCGCCAGTGCCGCGCCGATCACCCAGGTCCAGCGCACCACGCGCTCGGTATCGAGGCCTGCCACGGCGGCAAGTTCCGGTTCGTCCGAGACGGCCCGCATGGCGCGTCCCAGCTGCGAACGGGTGAGAAACACGTGCAGGGCGACGGCAATGACGAGGGTGATGACGATGACCTGCATATGCAGGGTGGCGATGCGGAACGTATCGAAGAGCACCAGCGGCGGCCGAACGCCGGGCACGAAGACTTGGTTGCCCGAACTCCAGGTCAGCTGCGCCAGCGAGCGGAAGATCAGGGCGACGCCAAAGGATGAGATCACTGTGTAGATTGTCGGCAGCTTGCGCAGCGGACGGTAGAAGAAGCGGTCGACGGCAAGTGCCGCAACGATTGCAAGCGCAATGCCGAAGGGCAGCAGCAGCAGTGGCGGCAGCGGGATGAACCACACGGCCGTCAGCACGCCATAGGCGCCGATGGTCATCAGATCTCCATGCGCGAAATGGGCAAAGCGCAGGATGCCGAAGATCATGGAGATGCCGACAGCGCCCAGTGCGTAGACGCTGCCGATCGTCAGCCCAGGCACGAGATAGAGGTTGATGAAGTCGATCATGCTGCGGCGGCGCCTCCGAGGAAGGAGCGGCGCACGTTCTCATCAGCCAGAAGCTCTGCACCCGTTCCGCTGGCAAAATTCCGGCCTGCCGCCAGCACGTGCCCGTGATCGGCAATGCGCAGGGCTTGCCTGGCATTCTGCTCCACCATCAGGATGGTCACACCCGTCCCACGGATGTCGAGCAGCAGGTCAAAGATGCGCTCGAGATAGGCGGGCGACAGACCTGCCGTGGGTTCATCGAGCAGGAGGAGCCGGGGTTCGCTCATCAGCGCCCGGCCAATCGCCACCATCTGACGCTGGCCTCCCGAAAGCTCACCCACCGGCTGGCGCAGCTTTGCGGCTAGGTCGGGGAAGAGCGCCAGGACACGCGCCAGCACCGCGGACTTGTCGGCGGGTGGGGCCGCATAGGTGCCGACATCGAGGTTTTCAGCCACAGTCAATGTCGGGAAGACGTTGCGGCTCTGTGGCACGGTGGCAATACCCATCGGTACAAGATCGGGCGTTCGCGCGTGGGTGATGTCGCGGCCGGCAAAGGTGATGGTTCCTGCGGTGACGCGGGTGAGCGCAAAGATCGACTTCAGCAGCGTGGACTTCCCCGCACCATTCGGCCCGATGATCACCGCGATCTCATGCTCGGCCACATCGATGCCGATGCCCTCGATGATGGGAACACCGCCATAGCCTGCCGTGAGGTCTCTGACCGAGAGCAGGATGCTCATCCCTGCACCTCGTACTTGCCGCTGCCGAAATAGGCCTCGATCACGCGTTCGTCACGCCGTACTTCATCGACGGTTCCCCGCATGAGAAGCCTGCCTTGTGCCATCACCACGACTCCGTCACACAGCCGCGAGACGTAGTCGAGGTCATGCTCGATCAGGCAGAAAGTGAGGCCACGCTCCCGGTTCAGCAGCTTGATCTTTTCGGCGATCTTGACCAACAGCGTGCGGTTGATGCCCGCACCGATCTCGTCCAGCAGGATGATGCGCGGATTGCGCATCAATGCGCGGCCGAGCTCGAGCATTTTCTTCTGGCCACCCGAAAGATTGCCGGCCTTCTCGTCGATGACCCGGTCGAGCTCGAGGAACGTGACGGTCTCCCGCGCCGCGCGGTAGACGGCCTCCTCCTCGCCGAGGAAGCGACTGCGCCGGAACATCACATTGAACACATTCTCGCCCAGCGGCATGGCCGCGGCTGCCATCAGGTTTTCAAGCACCGTGAGGCGCGAGAACTCCTGGGGGATCTGGAATGTCCGGGCCAGTCCCTTCTCGGCCCGCTGGTGCGGCTTGAGCCGCGTGATGTCGATGGCTTCCAGCAGGATCCTGCCCGATTGCACCGGCACGTGGCCCGCGATGGCGTTGAACATGGTGGTCTTGCCAGCCCCGTTGGGACCGATCAGGCCGGTGATGCGGCCCGTCGGGATCTCGAAGCTCACGCCATCGACGGCCTTGAGGCCACCGAAGCTGACACTGACCTTGTCGACTGTGATCATGAAGGAGGTCCCGCCCCATCGCTGGGGCGGGAACCGGACTTACTGCATCACCGCAGTCTGCTTGTACTTGTCGCCATCGACCACGAACTTGCCGATGTAGCCGGTGACATCGCCTGCGGCATCGAAGTCGTAGGCACCGCCAGCGCCATCATAGTCGATGTCCTTGCCTTCCTTGATCAGGGCCTTGGCCTTTGCCCATTCGCCAGGGCCGACCTTCTCGCCGGGAGCCGACGCAACCTCGCGCAGGGCTGCCGCCATCTTGGCGCGGTCAGCAGAACCCGCCTTCTCGATCGCCAGCAGCGTGAGGAAGGTCGCGTCATAGGTCTGGTCGACGAAGGCCTTGTCGGCGCCTTCCTTGAACTCCGCATTGTAGAGGTCATGCAGCGTCTTCTGGTTCGGATTGTCTGCCGGCGAGGTGGGCGAGGAGAAGAAGGAGGTGGCCAAGGCCTCGGCGCCGACATCCTTGATCAGCGCTTCATCGCGCAGGCCATCGGTGCCGATGAACCGCGTGAAGAGGCCGCCCTCGATCGCCTGCTTGACGATCTTGCCGCCGGAGTCGCCGGCATAGGCCACGACGACCAGCGCTTCGCCGCCCGCCTTGGACAGGGTCGCAAGCTCGGAACGGTAGGAGTCCTTCTTCTCTTCGTGCTTAACCTCGGCCACAACCTCGCCACCCGCGGCCTTGTAGGCATCGATGAAGGTCTGGCCGATGCCGACGCCGTAGTCATTGTTCACGAAGGTGACGGCAACTTTCTTGATACCCTCGTCGAGTACCATCTTGGCAAGCACCGCGCCCTGGTAGTTGTCTGACGGCACGATACGGTAGAGCAGGTCATTGTCCTTGACGCTAGTCATGGCCGGCGAGGTGGCGGTCGGCGAAATCTGGACGACACCCGCCGGAATGGCAGCGGCTTCGGCTGCTGCGATGGTGGTCCCCGACATGAGCGCGCCCATGATGATGGGCACGTTCTCGATATTGATTAGCTTGCCGGCGGCGTCGACGGCGCCCTGTGACGAGCCCGTCGTGTCGCCGAAGACCGCGATGGCCTGCCCATCGAGCAGACCGCCCTGCTCGTTGACGTGCTTGACAGCAAGGTTGGTTGCATTCTGCAGTGGTGGAATGAAGTTGGCGATGGGGCCGGTGATGTCCATCAGGATGCCGACCTTGGTATCGGCCGCCAGCGCCAGGGCGCTGGTCCCGAACAGAGTCGCGGCGGCGATCGTCATTGTGAATTTTTTCATTGTTTTCCTCCCAGGATTGAAAAGTGCCCGATGCTACTTGAGCGCCCCTCGGGCTGTCATCAGGAATCGCTCAAAAATCGATGAAATCCACTCAAGACCCGTCATACACCCTCAGGCGGGCCAGGCAGAACCTCGGTCCGGAACGTGCCTGGCAAGGTTACTTCCAGCAGTTGCAGTTCGGGTGTGGGCGCGCTGTAGCGCGTGGCCATGCCAGGCGGAATGACGAAGGCATCGCCCGAGGCAAGCCGATAGGGATCCTTGCCCTGCCCCTCCAGCACCATCCCTCCCGACATGACGAAGGTGAAGAGGATGTCGCCGTCATGCCGGGTCCATGGCGCAGCCTGGCCGGTGGGCCGCGCCACCACGACAGACGCGATGCCCCGGGTGTTGGCGCAGATCGTCGTGTCACGCGCCTCGAAGCCTGGAATGCGGAAGGGCTTGAAAGCTCCTTCCTTGGCCAGGCTATGGACGAAGCGCTGCCCGTCCCACTCGCGCTCCGGCAGCAGGTCCGGCGTGGGCAGCGTCATGCCGTGGTCGATCTCGGTGATGTGCTCGGCCGGAACCCCGATCTCGATCACCTCGATGCCGTCGGCCGCATGCAGCACCTTGTGCCGGATGGTTGGCGGCTGGATGAAGCAGTCGCCGGCGGTCAACCGGCGCGGGCCGCCCTGGTCCTCGTAGAGGACGTCGACCCAACCCCGGATGCAGAAGATCAACTGGAAACCGACCTTGTGAAAATGC
Organism: Aestuariivirga sp.; assembly: GCA_041739715.1. GTDB lineage: Bacteria > Pseudomonadota > Alphaproteobacteria > Rhizobiales > Aestuariivirgaceae > Aestuariivirga. The sequence continues at coordinate 5,537 of JBGSNJ010000089.1, read as the reverse complement.
ACCATGTCGGGCACCGGCCCGTCCGGCACCCGGATATGCGAGGCGATCATCGCCCCGCCCAGCCTCGAAGGAACGAGATCGCGATACTCCATGCCGGCGCGGCCGATGATCCAGGGCGCCTGATCGGCCAGGCGTCGCACCACGAAAGCGTGCTGGGTCGGCGGCAACACCAGCGGCGGATCGAGTTCCTCGATCTCGATGCGGGTTCCGTTAGGCGCAGTCAAGACGCGCTGGCCATCGGCGAAGCCATCCGGATCGTCGGTGAGAATGCGCAGGGTGCCGGGCGCTTCGCGGGCATCCTTCTCGATCCGCAGCCGCAGGCCATGACCCGAGAGCACCGCGATCTGCGGATTGTCGGCCGGATAGATCATGTCCAGGCGCATCTTCAGCGTCTTCGTGAAGAAGGGCAGATCGTTGCGCAGCTCCTGCGTCGGTAGCCGGATCTCGGCGCGGGTTTCAGTCATGCGCATGTTTCCTCGGACTCATACCGACACTTTTTCGTATTTCGGCTGCTGCCATGTTTTTTCGGCCAGGATCCGGCGCAGGCGCTGCACAGCGGTCCAGCAATCGACGTGGCGGATGACCAGCGGCGAGACGCCGAAGCGGATGGAATCTGGTTTGCGGAAGGACGAGATCACGCCCGCGTCGATCAGCGCTTCGACGACCGAACCGGCACCGGGCGAAGAAAATGATACGTTTCCGCCGCGCCGCGCATGATCGTCCGGCGAATTCACGGTCACGCCCAGCGAACCGCATTCCTGCCTGAGCGCTGCGATGAGAAAGTCGGTCAGCGACCGGTGCTTGGCCCAGAGCTTTGCCGGTTCGACCTTCGGCCAGACATCGAGAATGGCCGATGCCAATTCATCGGCGCCGACCAGCGGCGTGCCCGTCAGGAACTTCTTCACGCCAGGATGCGGCGCGAAGTCGCGCGCGAAGGCGAAGACATCGGCATGGCCCATCCAGCCGGCAAGCGTGGGCCAGACATCGTCGCCAAGCCCGGGCTTCAGATAGATGTAGGCCGGCCCCCCTGGCCCGGTGCAGAGATACTTGTAGCCACAGCCGATAGCGAGGTCGGCATCCGCGGCCCCGACGTCCACCGGCACAGCGCCGGCGGAGTGCGAAAGATCCCACACGGCCAAGGTGCCATGACGATGCGCCGCCGCCGTCACCTTCGCCATGTCCCAGCGCTCTCCTGAGCGATAGTCGACGTGGCTCAGCGCCACGACCGCAACACCAGTATCCAGCGCAGCAATGGCTTCGTCCTCGCTGTCCACGAACCGCAACGTCACACGGCCGCCTGAGGCCTTCGCTATGCCCTGCAGCACATGCACGTCGGTCGGGAAGTTCTCGTTCTGGGTGAGGATGACCTTGCGATCTGGCCGCAGCGCCAGCGCATGGGTCACGGCCTTGAACTGGTTGAGGGTGGTGGAGTCACTCATCACCACAGTGCCGGGCGCTGCGCCGATCAGCGGCGCAATGCAGTCGCCCAGCAGCGAGGGCATCTCCAGCCATTGCCGCTGGCTCCAGCCGCGGCGGCGCAGATGGACCCAGTCGTCCAGCAGTCCCCTGGCCTTCTCGCGCACAGCCTTCGGCATGGGGCCGACCGAGTTGGCATCCATGTAGATGGTATCGTCAGGACATTCGAAGAGCGCGCGAATGGGCGCGAGATCGTCCTTGGCATCAAGGGCTTGCGCCAATTCGAGGGAGGCGGATGTCATGGCAGGGAGCTAACCACGGCCTTCGTTTTCTTGCAATACTGAAAGAAACTTGCAAATTTGCAAGACACCTCCATAGTCGCTGACATGGCAAAGCAGATCAAGCTCGCCGCCGACATCGGCGGCACCTTCACCGATATCGTGCTCGAATCCAGCGCCAAGCGCTGGAGCGGCAAGGTTCTCACAACGACGGCGGCGCCGGAACTTGGCGTGATCGAGGGCATCCGGCTGGTGCTCGAACAATCCGGGCTGAAGCCTGCCGACGTTGGCGTCTTCATCCACGGGACGACGCTGGCCACCAATGCGCTGATCGAGCGCAAGGGTGCCAGGACAGCCTTCGTTACCACCGAAGGCTTCCGCGACATTCTCGAACAGGGCTACGAGAAGCGCTTCGACCATTACGACCTGATGATCGACCGGCCACAACCGCTGGCGCCGCGCACCCTGCGCTTCACGTTGCGCGAGAGGCTGTCGGCAGACGGCGAAGTGCTGATCCCGCTGGACGAAAGCCAGGTCGATGCCCTGGCTGCACGGATCATCGTCGAAGATGCAAAGGCCGTGGCTATCGGCTTCCTTCATGCCTATGCCCATGACGCGCATGAGCGGCGCGTGCGTGAACTTCTGCAGCGGCGCCTTCCGAAAGACGTCACTATCTGCATCTCCAGCGAGGTGGCCCCCGAGATCCGCGAATACGAGCGCTTCTCCACCACGGTCGCCAATGCCTATGTGCGCCCGCTGATGGCAGGCTACCTGCATCGCCTGCGCGACGAGCTGAAGGACATGGGGCTGACTGCGCCACTCTTCCTGATGATGTCGGGCGGCGGGTTGACCACCCTCGAAACGGCGGCGCGCTTCCCCATCCGCCTTGTCGAGTCCGGACCGGCAGGCGGGGCGATTCTCGCCAGCCAGATCGCCGGCGAATGCGCGCTGAAGGAGGTCCTCTCCTTCGACATGGGCGGCACCACCGCCAAAATATGCCTGCTGAAGGACGGCGAGCCCGAGCGCGCGCGCAAATTCGAGATCGCCCGCGCCTATCGCGACATGAAGGGGTCGGGCACGCCGGTCCGCATCCCGGTGATCGAGATGGTCGAGATCGGTGCCGGCGGCGGGTCGATCGCACGCGTCGACAGGCTGGGCCGCATCACCGTGGGTCCCGACAGCGCGGGGTCGACGCCAGGACCGGTCTGTTACGGGCGCGGCGGAACCGAACCGGCCGTGACCGATGCCAATCTGGCGCTCGGCAAGATCGACCCCGCCTATTTCGCCGGCGGCAAGATCGCGCTGGATGAGAGGAGCGCGCGCCACGCCTTGCAGAAGAACGTCGGCGACAAGCTCGCCCTGAAGGATTTCTGGCCCGCGGCCGGCGTGACCGAGATCGTGGAAGAGAACATGGCGAACGCCGCGCGCGTTCATGCCATCGAACTGGGCCGCGACATCGCGGCCTGCACCATGATCGCCTTCGGCGGCGGCGCGCCGCTGCATGCCTGCCGACTCGCAGAAAAAGTCGGCGTCACGACGGTGATCGTGCCCAAGGGCGCGGGTGTCGGCTCCGCCATCGGCTTCCTGCGTGCACCCGTGGCCTACGAAATCACCCGGAGTGCGGTGACCTTGCTCGAAAGCTTCGATGCCCGGCGGGTCAATCGGCTGCTCGACAGCATGACGCGCGACGCCCGCGCCGTGGTGGAACCCGCACTCGCTGGCGCAAAGGCCAGCGTTCAGATCATCGCCGATTGCCGTTATGTCGGACAGGGCCATGAGATCCGGGTAAGCGTACCTGTCCGCAAGTTGAGCGACGCCGACGGCAAGAGACTGAAGGCCGCCTTCGAGAAGACCTATGAGCAGGTCTACGGGCTTCGCATTCCCAACCAGGAGGTGGAAGCCATAACCTGGTCTGTCACCGTATCGTCGAAGACGGAGAAGCCCAGGCGTGCCGCAAAGGCCGCGCGCAGGTCCGCGCCTCAACCCCGCTCGCGCCGCACCATCTATGACCCTGCCCTGGGCAAGCAGGTCAATGCCCCGGTCTACTGGCGTTTCGACATGAAGCCGGGGGCAAGCATCCAGGGACCGGCCATCATCGCAGAGGATGAAACCTCGACCATCGTCGGCGCCCGCTTCGGCGCCACCATCAACAGCCTCGGCTACATCGTGATGGAGCGCAGGTCATGAGCAAGTCCGCCCTCGATGCAATTCGCACGCAGGTCATGTGGAACCGTCTCATTGCAGTGGTGGAGGAGCAGGCGCAGTCACTTCTCCGCACCGCTTTCGGCACCATCACCCGCGAGGCCGGCGATCTCTCGGCCGGCGTCTACGACACCTCCGGCAACATGATCGCCCAGGCCATGACTGGCACGCCCGGCCATGTAAACACCATGGCGACGGCGGTTGCGCATTTCTTCAAGCATTTCCCGCAGACGACCATGAAACCGGGCGACGTCTACGTCACGAACGATCCCTGGCTCGGCACCGGCCACCTCTTCGACTACGTGGTGATGACGCCGGTCTTCCTGAGAAGGAAGCTCGTCGCCTTCTTCGCCTCCACCTGCCATGTCATCGATGTGGGCGGCGTCGGCATGTCCGCCAAGGCCAATTCCTCCTTCGAGGAAGGCACGCTCATTCCGCACATGAAGATGCGCAAGGAAGGCGTGCTGAACGAGGAGCTGATCGGCATCATCCTCGCCAATTCGCGCAATCCGGTAGAAGTTCGGGGCGATCTGCTCTCGCTCATCAGCGCCAACGACACCGGCGCCCGCCGCCTGTTGTCGATGATGGAAGAATTCAACCTCTCCTCCATTGAACCGCTGGCCCGCCACATCCTGACGCAGTCCGAGAAGGGCGCGCGCGAGGCCATCAAGGCGCTGCCGGACGGCGAGTGGACCTATGACATGCCGCTCGACGGCTACGAGCGGCCGATCCTCATCAAGTCGAAGCTCACCATCCGCTGCGGCAAGATCACCATCGACTTCTCCGGTTCGTCGCCCGCCTCCATCCACGGCATCAACAGCCCGCGCACCTATACCCATGCCTATTCCGTCTTCGGCCTCAAGGCGGTGATCGCGCCGCATGTGCCCAACAATATCGGTTCACTGTCCTGCTTCGATCTCGTGACCGAACCGGGTACCTGTGTGGACCCCACCCGTCCATCGCCCGTCACGGCACGGCATGTGATCGGCCAGATGCTGGCCGACTGCACCTTCGGTTGCCTCGCCCAGGCGCTGCCCGGCAAGGTGCAGGCCGAAAGCGCCGGCTCCATCTGGATCCTGGGGCTGAACAGCGCGCATGGCCGCGTGCCGGCGGAGGAGACGGCAAAGGCCAGGTATTTCGGCGTCATCAACATCGGCCTCGGCGGCATCGGCGGCAGGCCGGGCAAGGACGGGCTTTCGACCATGGCCTTCCCGTCGGGCGTGGGTACCATTCCGGTCGAAATCACCGAGACGCAGTGCCCGCTCTATTTCAAGCGCAAGGAATACCTGCCCGACTCGGGTGGCGCAGGCGAGTTCCGCGGCGGCCTCTCGCAGACCATCGAGATCGCAAACCGCGAGGCGGCACCCTTCACCATCTCGGCCGCCACCTTCGACCGCATCCACAATCCGGCGCAGGGGCGCGACGGCGGCAGGCCGGGGCGAAAGGGCCTGGCGCGCTATGGATCCGGCAAGCCGATCCCCGACAAGGGCATCCATGTGATTCCCGCCGGCGACAGCCTGGTGGTGGAGCTCCCGGGCGGCGGCGGCTTCGGCGATCCCCAGCAGCGTGACAGCGAGGCCATGGCGCAGGACCTCACGGCAGGCCTCGTCACCGCGGCAGGCGTACGCCGCGATTATGGCC
>JBGSNJ010000075.1:0-1638 GCA_041739715.1 Aestuariivirga sp. | reverse complement strand
GCACGGTGCGGGGCTGGCCATTGAGCTCGAAGAAGACCCGCACCTCGCCGTCGTCGTTGGTCTCGCCCACGGTCTGGAGGCGGACCTCGAGGGTCTTGCCGGGGTCGATCTCGGCGCTGATCTCCTCGCCGGGTTCCATCCCGTAGAAGAACACCGGTGTGGGCAGCGTCCGCACCGGCCCATAGACGCGGTGGCGCCCCATGTAGTCGAGGAACACCTTCGGATACATCAGGTAGCCATTGAGATCCTCGTCATCGACCGCGCGTCCGCCAAGTTCCTGCGACAGCTGCGCGCGCGTCGCTTCGAGATCGACAGGCGGCAGCGATTTGCCGGGGCGTTCGGTGCTGGGGTGCTCGCCCTTCAGGGCCTTGGTCACGATTCCCGCAGGCCAGCCGCCGGGAGGCTGCCCGAGATTTCCGCGCAGCATGTCGAGCACCGAATCCGGGAAAGAGACTTCCACCGCCGGGTCCTCCACCTGCGCGCGGCTCAGGCCCTGGGCCACCATCATCAGCGCCATGTCGCCGACGACCTTCGATGACGGCGTCACCTTGACGATATCGCCGAACATCTGGTTGGCATCGGCATAGGCCTGCGCCACTTCATGCCAGCGCGGCTCGAGGCCAAGGCTCCGCGCCTGTGCCTTGAGATTGGTGAACTGGCCGCCGGGCATTTCGTGGAGATAGACCTCGGAGGCCGGTGCCTCGATGCCGCTCTCGAAGGCCGCATACTGGTGACGCACACCTTCCCAGTAGTTGGAGAGGCTGCGGATGGCGGCGGCATCGAGCCCGGTGTCGCGATCGGTATGCGCCAGCGCTTCGACGATCGAGCCCATGCAGGGCTGCGACGTGCCGCCCGAGAACGCATCCATCGCCGCATCGACGGCATCGACACCGGCTTCGGCGGCAGCCAGCACGGTGGCGGCGGACAGTCCGGACGTGTCATGCGTGTGGAAGTGGATGGGGAGGCCGACCTCTTCCTTGAGCGCCCTGATGAGGAGCCTTGCCGCCGCCGGCTTCAGCAGTCCCGCCATGTCCTTCAGGCCCAGCACATGCGCGCCCGCCGCGCGCAGCGCCTTGCCCATGCTGACATAGTACTTGATATCGTACTTGGCACGCGCCGGATTGAGAATGTCGCCGGTATAGCAGATCGCCGCCTCGCAGACCCGTTCGGCCTCGATCACGGCATCCATGGCCACGCGCATGTTCTCGACCCAGTTGAGGCTGTCGAAGATGCGGAAGACATCGATGCCGCTCTTCGCCGACTGCTTCACGAAAGCATGTACGACATTGTCCGGGTAGTTTGTATAACCAACGCCATTGGCGCCCCGGAGCAGCATCTGCAGCATCACATGCGGCATCGCGGCGCGCAGGTCGCGGAGGCGCTGCCACGGGCATTCCTGCAGGAAGCGATAGGCGACGTCGAAGGTGGCACCGCCCCAGCATTCGACGCTGAACAGCTGTGGCAGGTTGGCCGAGTAGGCAGGTGCCGCGCGGATCATGTCGATCGACCGCATGCGGGTGGCCAGCAGAGACTGGTGCCCGTCACGCATCGTGGTGTCGGTGATAAGCAGCCGATTCTGGCCCAGCATCCAGCCGGCGACCGCCGTGGGCCCCTTGGCCAGCAGCAGGTCACGCGTGC
>JBGSNJ010000064.1:0-9130 GCA_041739715.1 Aestuariivirga sp. | reverse complement strand
ATCTGAGACCGCCCAGGGTTTCGCCCTCGGCGGCGCGGGCCGACCCGGCCGGATCATCCGTCTCGCAAAGGTCGCGCATAGTGGGAAAGCTCGCGGTGATGTCGAGGACCCGGTCGCCGTCGACGCGCACCACGCTGGGTCCGTCTTCGCCAGGGTTCCAGACGCGCCCGACGAGCAGGCCAGATTGCGGCAGGCAGGTCTCTAGGGTGAGATGGTCGGCAAGCTTGGGCATGATCAGAACATCTTGTTGCTGTCGTTCATGGGCGGAGGCACCGGCGCAGAAGATCCCGACACGGGGATCGCCTCGAACTGCCGGTGAATGGCCGAGACCCAGGCCTTGGCGCGATCGGTGAGCTTGCGGTCATCCGTCTGGAAGCGGCCGCGGGACACGAGGATGCCCATGTCGGCGCCGTGGTAGCGGTAATCGCCTGCCGTGTAGACGCGAAGGTAGAAAGCCTCATCCTCGCCGGAGACAAGGAACCAGTCGATCGACTTGCGCACCAGCGAGATGTCGCCCTTGTCGTTCATCCGCCAGATTCCGGAGGCGGGTGCCTTGGTGATCATCTCGACGCGATCGACCGGATACTTGAGGATCAGTTGGCTCCAGTTGTCGAATTCGGCCCAGCGCTGCTGCACACTCGACAGATCGAGTTCCCAGTCCACGCCCATGAACTCAAGAAGATGGAACATGTAGACAGGGCAGCCGCCATAGGTCGACGTGATCAGATTGGTCATGGGGGACGCGCCCGAAACGCGGGGGTTGATCTCGCCGAGATAGACCTTGCGGGTGTCCGTATCGATGAGGAAGTCCATGCAGAAGGCGCCCTTGTAGCCGGCCTTGTAGAGCCGGTCTCCGAGCCGTTGCGCCATGCGCTGCACCGCCTTGCGCTCGGTTTCGAAGCCGCCGGTGAAGACGTCGTTGCCGCACCATCCACCCTTGTAGGGGGTCACTTCGCCGAAGCCGGTGATATCCGTCTGCATGGGGCCAACCAGCGTGCCGTGGCGTGTGGCCACGGCCTCGACCGTACCTGGCAGGTGGTTGATGCGGCGCATCACCTTGAGCTGTTCCTTGGCCAGAACGTCCTGGTTCTTCTTCCAGTCCTCCTCCGACTTGATGAAGAAGGTGGTGCGGCCGGAATCGCCATAGGGCGTCTGAACCACAAGGTCACTGCCGAGGCGCGCAGCCGCCGCCAGCTTCATCAGCTCACGGAATGATCTGGCGCGGCCCATGGTGTTGGGCGCGCTGGCGATGCGGGCTTCGTTGCCGAGCCTGGTGGTGGTGATCTTGGAGTCGATGTGCTTGCGCAGCTTTGCCGGTGGGAGTGCGATCTTCTGGCCCAGTTCGCGCGCCAGCGCCTCGGTCTCTTCGTCGAACATGACAAGAAGCAGGTAGCCAGGCCCGCGCTCCTTGAGTTTCGCGCGGACTTCCTTGTGGCGCAGAAGATAGTTGTTTACGTCCTCGATGGACCGGAACTCATGGGGACCGTGTTCGCGCGGCACCGTGATCTTGGGATGGCTGCCGTCGAAGCTGTCGAAGAAATTGATGTATTCGAACTTGTTGATCCATCGCCCCAGACCCAGGATGTTGTAGGGCGTGGGGGACAGGAAGGTGATGGGCGTCTGGTTCTGCCGGAAGAAGGCATAGACGTCGGTCAGGCTCGTGAGTGTCTTCTTGGCGGTCTTTCCCCGGGCCATTCTTGGCAACTCCCCTCAGGCGCTTGGCGCGCTCTCAAGGGGCTCAATCTAAGCCAGGTCCGGCGGAAAAGGGAAGCGCAGAGTGGGGCTTAGCGCATGTGTTCGGAGAGCTGATTGCGGTCGAGCAGCTTGACGAACTCGATGGCGATGCCGCTCTCGAGATAGCGCACGACCCGGCCACGCATCTTGCCAAGCAGAATGTAGGTTCCCAGGCTGGGCATGACTTCCACCTTGATGGCGGCACCCGACAGCGAGATGTCCATCACCTCGCAGGGATATTCCCGGCCATCCGGCATGGTGATCTGCGAGGCCTTGTTGGCGGGCTCGTAGCGCGCATGCCGGCGGTCTTCGGCCGTCTTCCCCTTCTGCTTGTCGATGAGGAAGCGCAACCGGGATTCAAAACGGTCGCGGCGGGCGCCGGTCAACGAGAATACGACACGGAATCCGCCCGAGATGGGATTTGCCGAGGTCGCCTCGACACGGCCGAGCTCCTCGAGGTAGGCGACGATCTGCTGACCTTGCTGAGGGAGGGTCGCGGTGATGAAATTGGCGCCTTCCAGGCTGATGTCCTGGACCTGGCAGGGATGTTCGCTCATGTCGGGCAGCATGAAGCGTCCGAAAAGCGTCTGGTGGCCCAGCCCAGGCTTGGTCTGACCGGCTTGATCGAGTACCTGTGCCGTCGCGCTCACGCTCGCAATCCTCCCGTCGTGTGAGGAGTTAACCTAGCGTCGACGCCGTAAAGACGGGGTTAATGAGACCGGGCGCGGCCGCCGGCAATGACATGGAAATTGCGGAACGGCCCCGCCTCTGGAGCGAGAGTCTGGGCCAGCAGCTGGTCGCCCGGCAGGTGCTCTGTCCAGATCGACCGGGCGGCCGACAGTTCGAGCCTCAGGATGCGGCCGTAGCCCATGGAAGCCGGTTCCCGGAACGGGAAAATGCCGCCGAAGACATGAACGGCGCTCCCGTCTGCAGATTGCAGCGGCAGGCCGACGAGTTCGGCCCCCAGCATCTGGTTGAGATCGGTCTGCATGCGCGTGCGGATCAGGCAGGGCTGGAGGGCATGGACCACGTTGCCGAGATAGCGCGCTGCAACATTGGCGTCGAAGCCGTCCCAGTCGGCCAGGAGGTTGCCGCCGGTCACTTCGTGGCACAGCATGTCGCAGACCGCCGTTCCGGCCAGGCGCCAGCGATAGGTGGCCGACGGCAGGTCCAAGGCGGCGATGAAGAGATTGGGCACCAGTGGCTTGATCCGGGACAGGTCGAGCTGGTCGCGGCGGGGCGCAGCCTGTTCGGCGCGCATCTGTTCCCAGAACCGGAACAGTGCCCGGCTCGACGGATGCAGGACCGGCGAATCGTCTTGGTTTGTGCCACCGTTTTCGTTAACCAACATCAAACTATCCTTGCTGGCGCGCCTTGCGCCGTGCCTGTCCCAAACGGGAACGCGGTAAACCAGCAGGTGCAGCCTTTATGCCAGACCGGAGATCAGCGTGTCAGAGACCTCACCCGAATCGGCCCGATGGAAGTCCGGCAGCGAGCCTGTCTTCAACGCGCCGTGGATCGTGCTGGCGACGATCGCGATCCTGGTCATCATCCATGTGGGGCTGAACTGGGCAGGCGACAGCATAAGGGTCTGGGCATTCTATGCCTTTGCATTTGTGCCGGCACGCTTCTCGGGTAGCTATCCGATGATCGAGGGATCGCAGTACTGGAGCCTGCTGACCTATGCCTTTCTGCATGCCGACTGGATGCATCTCCTGTTCAACAGCCTCTGGCTGCTGGTTTTCGGTACGCCGGTGGCGCGCTACCTGGGCACTGGCGGCTTTCTGGTCCTCAGTGCCGTCGCCGCCGTCTGCGGTGCCCTTGCCAGCCTGCTCCTCTACGGTACGCAGGAAGTCATTATCGTTGGTGCTTCCGGCGTGGTGTCAGGACTTCTGGCCGCAGCCATTCCGCTGATGATGGCGAAGCGGACCCCGGAGGGGCGGGTGCCGCTCGGGTTCCTTGAGCTGCTGACCAATGGCCGGGCCCTAACCTTCATGGCCGTCTGGCTGGCCATCACACTGTTTGCCGGCGCATCCGGCTGGACCGGACAGGGCTTCATGTCGGACGGCGGGATCGCCTGGGAGGCCCATGTGGGCGGTTTTCTCGGCGGTCTCCTGGCATTTTACCTGATCCTCGCCTGGCGGATGCGCGACCGCTGAATGTATGTTAGCCTTGCCCTCCTTGAAGGAAGGAGGCTTGCCATGGCAGTTGCTCACATCCTCAAACAGAAGGGCAGCGCGGTCTTTACCGTAGGCCCAGGCGAAACCGTCAAGTCCATCGTCGACGTGCTCGACCAGCACCGTATCGGCGCGGTTCTCGTCACGGACGGCAAGGGCGGTATCGCGGGCATCGTTTCGGAGCGCGATATCGTAAGGGCGATGGCCCGCCTGGGGGCTGCGGTTCTCGAGCGCAAGGCGTCGGACGTGATGACGGCGAAAGTGCGCACCTGCGGGCCAAACGATACCGAGGCCGAACTCATGAGCCTCATGACTGAGCACCGCATCCGCCACCTCCCGGTGGTGGCCAACGGCAAGCTGGCCGGCATGATCTCCATTGGAGACGTCGTCAAGCTGCGCATGGAGTCGATGGAGCGCGAGGCCGAGGAACTGAAGACCTACATCGCCTCTGCCGGCTAGGGATTCAGTCGTAGTGGAGGTCGTGGGCCTTGCCGTGGAAGATTCGATAGGCGACGATGGTGTAGCCGATCAGGACGGGCAGAACCACCGCAGCACCCGCCAGGATAATCAGCAGCGACTCCGGCGCCGATGCGGACTGCACGATGGTCATCCGGTCCGGCACGATATAGGGATAGAAGCTGTAGGCCAGTCCCAGGAAACACAGGACGAAGATCGCAACCGTCATCGCGAAGGGTGTCCAGCACAGTCGGTCTCCAGGTAGAGGCAACCGCCTCAGCATCGTCTCCAGGCCCCAGACAAGCGCGGCGGTGGCGACCGGAATGGGGGCCAGCAGCAGCATGTTTGGCAGCGAGAACCACTTCTCGAAGATCCGTTCACTGACGATTGGCGTGCTGATCGAGATCAGCGCGATGCCGAGCACCATGCCCCAGGACGAGAGCTGCGCCCAGCGGACGGCCTTGCGCTGCAGCGCACCGTCGGTCTTCATGATGAGCCAGCTGGCGCCGATCTGGCAGTAACCGGCCGCGACGCATGCGCCGACAAACAGGGCAAAGAGCTCCGCCGCCCAACCGCGGTCGAAGCCAAGGATATAGGCTCCCAGCATATAGCCCTGGGCCCAGGCGGTGATCAGGGAGCCGGCGAAGAACGTCCGGTTCCAGGTGGTCCGCTGGACGCTTTGCGCCTTGGCGCGGAAATCGAAGGCCACACCGCGCATGATCAGGCCCAGCAACATGATGGCCACTGGCAGATAGAGATTGGTGAGTATCACGCCATGCGCCGCCGGAAAGGCGACGAGCAGGAGCCCCACGCCCAGCACCAGCCAGGTCTCGTTGGCATCCCAGAAGGGACCGATCGAAGCGATCATGCGGTCCTTTTCGTCCTCCTCCGCCAGAGGGATCAGCATGCCGACGCCGAGATCGTATCCGTCAAGAACCGCATAAATGAGCATCGCCAGGCCCATGAGCGCTGCGAAGGCGAGGGGCAGCCATTGGCCGTTGGCGAGAATGTCCATCATCCGCTCCTATTCCGCCGGCATGAAGCCCGGCCGGGGGCCGCCGGCAGCCGGCGGCGGCGCACCCGCCGTCTTCGCCGCCTTGCCGGCCATGTGGAAGATCGTCTGGATAAAGGCGGCCAGCAGGACGGCGTAGACCGCAAGATACATGGAAAGGCTCATCCCGATCATCGGTGCCGGAACGTCCGAAGCCGCGTCGGCAACCCGCAGGACACCCTGTACGAGCCAGGGCTGGCGGCCGATCTCCGTGACATACCAGCCGGCCACCGTCGCGACCCAACCTGCGAAGGTCATGGCAACCAGCACGCGCGCCAGCGGCCGCGACAATCCGTGGCGACGGATGACATAGGCGCCCGCCCAGGAGACCAGCAGCATCAACACGCCGATGCCAACCATGATCCGGAAGGCCCAGAACACCGGGGCGACAGGTGGGTGGTCAGTGCCGAAATCATTCAGCCCCTTCACTTCTCCCTTGAGGTCATGCGTGAGGATGAGGCTGGCGAGGTCCGGAATCTCCAGGGCATAGTCGTTTGTCCTGGTTTCGGCGTTGGGCCAGCCGAAGAGGACAAGAGGCGCCCCCTTGCGTGTTTCCCAAAGCCCTTCCATGGCTGCCACCTTTTGCGGCTGATGCTCCAGTGTGTTCAGGCCGTGCAGGTCTCCCATGTAGATCTGCAACGGGATCAGCAGGGCCGCAAGGTAGACGCCGGTCCGGAGGGCGGAAGAGACTGCCGGGCTGCGGTCGTTCTTCAGCCAGCGGTAGGCGGAGACGCCCGCCACCAGGAATGCCGCAGTAAGGCCCGAGGCCAGCAGCATATGCGCGAGGCGGTAGGGCATGGAGGGGTTGAAGATGATGGCAAACCAGTCGGTGGCGTGCGCAACGCCGTCACGCATCTCGAAGCCCGCCGGCGTATGCATCCAGCTGCTGAGCACGAGGATCCAGAAGGCCGACAGCGTGGTGCCGAAGGCGACGAGTACGCCGGCCAGCGTATGCAACCAGCCGGGAACACGGCGGAAGCCGAAGAGCATGACCCCCAGGAATGTCGCCTCGAGGAAGAAGGCCGTCAGCACCTCGTAGGCCAGCAGCGGACCGGCAATGTTTCCAACCGTGTTCATGAAGCCTGGCCAGTTGGTTCCGAACTGAAACGACATGGTGATGCCGCTGACCACGCCAAGGGCGAAGCACAACGCGAAGACCTTCGTGAAGAAGAAGTAAGAATCCATCCACTTCATGTCGCGCGTTGCATGGTAGCGGAACTTGAAGAAGACGAGGATCCAGCCAAGCGCGATCGTGATGCTCGGAAAGAGGATATGGAAAGTGATGTTGGCGGCAAATTGCATCCGCCCGAGGAGGATGGGGTCAAGTTCCATCAGTCACCAGCTTTGTCGTCGTTCCCTTGGCCAGAATACGCAACTTTCGGAGCGACGGGTTGCGGCGCGCCGCCGCAGCGCATCGAACGGCTTTCAGCTCCGGTAGACGGACTCCGGATCGAAGAACCGGTGGTGGTCGACGAACACGAGCCGTCCCTTGTCGATGCGCCGATAGAAGCAGCTGCGCCGGCCGGTGTGGCAGGCCGCGCCGCGGCCCATCTGCCGGGCCTTCACCTGCAGCACGTCCTGATCACAGTCGGTAAGGACTTCCGTGACCTGGAGCAGTTCGCCGGAGGTTTCGCCCTTCTTCCAGAGTACCTGGCGCGAGCGGCTCCAGAAATGAGCATATCCCGTGTCCAGTGTCAGGCGAAGCGCCTCCGCATTCATGTGGGCGAACATCAGCACGGTACCATCGCTCGAATCGGTGACGATGGCCGGTATGAGGCCTTCGGAATCGTACCTCGGCTGAAACGTCTCCGTCTCGTCGAGGCTGTCCGCCATCAGAGCGAAAAGCCGCCCGAAGGCGCGCGAACCAGTTCCATGAAGCGCGCCTGCAGGACAGGGTTCGACTTGAACTCGCCGCTAAACTGGGTGGTGATGGTCGCCACGTTACGCTTGCCAATGCCCCGCATCGACATGCAGGTATGGACCGCCTCGATGAGCACCGCGACACCGCGCGGCTGAAGCGCGTTCATGATGGCATTGGCGATCTGGGCGGTCATGGTCTCCTGGGTCTGCAGGCGGCGGGCATAGATTTCCACCACACGGGCCAGCTTGGAGATGCCCACCACCGACTTGGTCGGAAGGTAGGCGACATGGGCGCGCCCGACGAAGGGAGCGATATGGTGTTCGCAGTGCGAGTTGAACTCGATGTCGCGCAGCATGACGATGTCATCGTAGCCCCCCACATCGTCGAAGGTGCGCGACAGGGCTTCGGCCGGATCATCTTCGTAGCCGCTGAAATACTCGCGGAAGGCCTTGGCCACTCGCTTCGGGGTATCGAGCAGGCCTTCGCGGTCCGGGTCGTCCCCGGCCCAGGCCAGCAAGACCCGGACGGCGGCCTCGGCTTCCTCCTGGCTGGGGCGCTTGACCGGCTTGAGCGGGATCTTCTTGATGATGGCGTCCATTGGTCCTGACTTTACTCGCAAACCGTGTCTCGATAACAGCTTCCGCAGGACTGCCGCCCGGCGAAGGCATGGCTCCGGCCTTGCGGCCGACCTTCCGGGGCCCCCATATCATGGCTGGTCCCTTCAGGGCAAACCGGCAAACGCCGTGCTTGCCGCAGATTGCGGAAGGATTAGGATATCGGGATGATCGATGACATCTACAACCGGAAGATTCTGGGATTCGCGGCCGATATTCCCCGGTTGCAGAGGCTGGCCGCGCCGGACGCAACGGCCGTCGCCCATTCCCGCCTCTGCGGCTCGAAAGTGACGGTGGACCTGAAGATGAAGGATGGCGTCGTCACGGACTTCGGGCATGAGGTGAAGGCCTGTGCGCTTGGCCAGGCCTCGTCCTCGATCATGGCCCGCCATGTGGTCGGGTCGACTGCCGTCGAGTTACGCGATCTGCGGGACCAGATGCACCGGATGCTGAAGGAGGAGGGCCCCCCACCCGGTGGCAAGTGGTCCGATCTGGAGGCCCTGGTGCCGGTGCGGAACTTCAAGGCACGCCATGCCTCGACCCTTCTCACCTTCGACGCCGTCGCTGACGCAGTGGGGCAGATCGAGGCGAAGGGCAGGGAGCTGGCCCATGGCTGACGACAGACCGGCCGCCCTCCGCGCCGCAGAGCTTCCCGCCCGGACTGCCTCGATCTATCCAGCGGCCTTCGCCAAGGCTCTGGAGGGGCGGAGCAAGCGCGCTCTGGGCGATGCCTTCGACCTGACCCAGTTCGGTGTCAATTACACGGTCTTGGAGCCGGGTTCGGCATCCTCCGAGCGCCACTGGCACGCGGTGGAAGACGAACTCGTCTTTGTGCTCGAGGGCGAAGTCACGCTGATCGACGAGGCCGGCGAGCATCTTCTGGTGCCGCGCATGTGCGCCGGCTTAAAGGCGGGTGTTGCCAATGGCCACAAGCTGGTCAACCGCGGTGCCGTTCGGGCGGCTTTCCTCGAAATCGGGACGCGGTCCCCGACCGAAAGCGTGGTCTATCCGGATGTCGACATGCTGGCCCGGAAGGCCGGCGGCAAGTACATCCTTACGCACAAAGACGGCACGCCCTATTGAAGACGATCCTGCTGGCACTGATCCGGGCTTATCAGCTGACCCTCTCGGCCTTGATCGGGCGACGCTGCCGCTATCTGCCGACCTGTTCCGACTATGCCAGCGAGGCGATCCGGCTGCACGGTGCCTGGCACGGAACCGTGCTCGGGTTTGCCCG
>JBGSNJ010000040.1:0-1739 GCA_041739715.1 Aestuariivirga sp. | reverse complement strand
GCGAGGTGGCCGCCCTCGGCCAGCAGCATGACGCCCACCAGCAGCAGCACGAAGAGGCCCAGCACCTCGTACATGCGGTTCTTCTGCAGGAAGCTGGCGACGTGCTCGGACAGAAGCACCATCAGGATGCCCGAAAGCACGATCGCGGTCGTCATCACGATGAAGTTGTGGGTGAGCGCTACCGCCGACAGAACCGTATCGAAGGAGAACACGATATTCATCACCATGATCCAGAACAGCGCGCGACTGACGCTTGAGCGCGACGGCCCCTTGTCCTCGCCTTCGCCGAGATCATGCACCACCAGCATGTGGAAGATTTCCTTGAGTGCGGTGTGGATGAGGAAGGCGCCGCCCGCCAGCACGATGAGGCTGTGTCCCGTGAAGTTGGCCTGCAGAAAGGGGATCTCGATACCGAAGAGCGGGCCCTGGAAGGCCTCGATCAGCATAAGAACCACGAAGAGCAGCACGATGCGCATGCCGATGGCGAAGATCATGCCGAGCTGGCGGACCCGCTTCTGGTTCTCGGGTGCCACCTTCTTGGCTTCGATGGAAATGTAGAGGAGATTGTCGAAGCCGAGCACGGTCTCCAGCGCGGTCAGCACCAGGAGCGTCATCAGGTTCTCGATGGTGAAGAGATCGGCCATGCCACAGCCCCGCGTGATTCTGTCCCCTGACGTTCCTTAGCCCGGCTTGCGGCGCATCGCCAGCCACCAGACCAGCGCGCCGACGGCGAGCGGCGGAAGCCCTAGGACGGCGACTGTCTCCCAGGTCACATAGGCGCCATCCTGGTTGATCAGGAAGAGCAGCGAGCAGCCGCCGGCGAACAGCATCAGCAGAGCCGCCGCCGCGCCGAAGATCAGGCGCAGGGCCGATAACCGCGCCTCGCCCGCGGCAGCGCGCCGTCTCTCCCTGCGGTCGAGGAAGACGTAGATCAGGGCCACGAGGGCAACCAGCAGGAGGACGAAGAGTATTGCCATGTCAGGCTTCTCCGTCTGGTTTCGACTGAGCATCATTCCGGCTGAAGCTCATGCCGAATCTGAACAGCTTCCAGCCGGCGAAGGCCGGCAGTGCCCCGAAGATGGCAACGAACATCAGCCCCCAGGGCACCTGCTCGAGAGTCGAAAAATGGCCGTCGGAGACCGACCAGATCGTACAGCCGCCGGCGAAGATCAGCAGCAGCAGGCCGGCGATCACGGCGAGCACATGCATGTCAGGCCTCCCCCGTCTTGTCAGGCGCCCTGCGCCTGGCGCGGTCCGTCTTCAGGCCCCAGCGGAACAGGAACCAGCCGCCGATGGCAGGCAGGATGCCGAAGGGCACGAGGATGGTGGTCAGCAGCGGGAGGTCGGCGATCAGCGCGGCCGGGTCAGACAGCAATCCGCCACCCACGATCAGAACGGTGCAGCCCCCGCCAAAGACGAGCAGAAGGAGACCGAAGATGATCGCGAGGACATGCATGTCACACCGACCGCAGATAGAGGCCGGTGAGCAGGCCCTTGGCCGCGAAGCCGCCGATCAGCAGGCCCGCGAGGATGTTCATGTCCCTGTCGCCGCCGCCCAGCGACGCCCATGTGGCCGCGAGCGCAAGGACCACGAGGACGTCGAGCACCAGCAAGGTGATCAGTATGCCGCGGTTCGGCGTGGCGAAGCCCCAGAGCGCGGCCAGCACCATGACGTTGAGGATCGCGACGGCGGCGGGGATCAGGATCAGCGGACCCGATGCCAGCACGCCCGAGAGCCC
>JBGSNJ010000037.1:0-1769 GCA_041739715.1 Aestuariivirga sp. | reverse complement strand
CAGGCCGATGCTGCTGTTCACCGCGCGCATCGCCTACTCCGCCGCATGGCGCACGGCGCCGTCATGATCAGGATTGGCGGCATACTGGTCGATGCGCGCCTCGATGACCGGGCGGAAATGCGCGATCAGGCCCTGGATCGGCCAGGCCGCGGCATCGCCCAGCGCACAGATCGTGTGTCCCTCGATCTGCTTGGTGACGTCGAGCAACATGTCGATCTCGCGCTTCTCGGCGCGGCCCTCGGCCATGCGCGTCATCACCCGCCACATCCAGCCCGTACCTTCGCGGCAGGGCGTGCACTGGCCGCAGGACTCGTGCTTGTAGAAGTAAGCTAGGCGCGCGATGGCCTTGATGAGGTCGGTGGACTTGTCCATCACGATCACCGCCGCCGTGCCGAGACCCGAGCGCAGCTTGGAGAGCGAGTCGAAATCCATTGGCGTGTCGATGATCTGCTCCGCCGGCACCATGCGCACGGATGAACCGCCGGGAATGACGGCCAGCAGATTGTCGAAGCCGCCGCGCACGCCGCCGGCGTGCTTCTCGATCAGCTCGCGGAAGGGAATGCCCAGTTCCTCTTCCACCACGCAGGGCCGGTTTACGTGGCCCGAGATGCAGAATAGCTTGGTACCGGTGTTGTTCGGCCGGCCGAGCGACGCGAACCAGGTGGCACCGCGGCGCATGATGGTGCCTGCCACAGCGATCGACTCGACGTTGTTGATGGTGGTCGGCGCGCCATAGAGCCCGACATTGGCCGGGAACGGCGGCTTCATGCGCGGCTGGCCCTTCTTGCCCTCCAGGCTTTCCAGCATGGCGGTCTCCTCGCCGCAGATATAGGCGCCCGCGCCATGATGGACGTAGAGGTCGAAGTCCCAGCCGTTGACGTTGTTCTTGCCGAGGAGGCGTGCCTCATAGGCCTGGTCGATGGCGGCCTGCAGGTGCTCGCGCTCGCGGATGAACTCGCCGCGCACATAGATGTAGCCGACATGGGCGCCCATCGCCGCACCGGCCAGCAGGCAGCCTTCGACCAGCAGGTGCGGATCGTGGCGCAGGATCTCGCGGTCCTTGCAGGTGCCGGGCTCGGACTCGTCGGCGTTGACCACGAGATAATGCGGGCGCTCGCCGATCACCTTGGGCATGAAGGACCACTTGAGGCCGGTCGGGAAGCCCGCGCCGCCGCGGCCGCGCAGGCCCGAGGCCTTCATCTCATTGATCATCCAGTCGCGGCCATTCGCGATGAAGGATTTCGTGCCCGACCAGCAGCCGCGCTTCTTGGCGCCTTCCAGGCCCCAGTCGTGGAAGCCGTAGATATTCGTGAAGATGCGGTCCTTGTCAGCGAGCATCGCCTAGCCTCACTTCTTCTTCGGCTTTTCGCCGACATCGCTGTCGGGACGCCAGCCCTTCGCCAGCTTCTTGCATTGGGCAACCCAGTCGTCGCGCTTGGCGCGGCCCTTGAAGCCCTCGAGCTTCGCGTCGACCCAGGCCAGCTCCTTCACCGTCCACGCGGCGATCTGGTCGAAATGCCACACGCCCATTCCGTTCAGCATCTTCTCCAGCTTGGGGCCGACGCCCCAGATCAGCTTGAGATCGTCGCCTTTGCCACCCTTGGGTTTCTTGAGCAGTTCAGGCTTGCCGTCGTCCTCCGCCTTCGCGGGCTTGCGCGGCGCGGGCGGGATTTCGGCGAGATTCACGGGCTCCACAGCCTTGGCCACGGCGACGGGCGTCGCGACAGGCTTGGCTTCGGCAGGCTTCGCAGTCGGTGCCGGCGCAGCAG
>JBGSNJ010000529.1:0-2527 GCA_041739715.1 Aestuariivirga sp. | reverse complement strand
TGGAATCGGCGCGGGTCTGGGCGGCGCCTTTGTACTGGCGCCCGCAGCGGGCGCCGTCGCCCTCATTGCGGCGGGGCTGAGTCTTGCCACGGTTCGTGCCCTCGCCATGCGCAAGGTCGGGGGACAGACCGGAGATGTCTGCGGCGCCGCCCAGGTCCTATCGGAGCTGGCCATGATGGCCGTCTACGGCGCAGCAATTTCTTTACCATCTTCGTAGATGTGAACCTTCCATTTACCCTTCCTTGAACGCCCCAGGCCGACTCTCGCTCCCGTCAACACGTTACGAGGGGTGAACCATGTCCCGACGCGTCATCGGCGGCCTTGCGGCACTGCTGCTCAGCGGCGGCATCGCCATGGCGGCCATTGCGGAACTCAAGGCGAATGCCCATGGCCACTACGTGACTCATGCGGCCATCAACGGGCATGACATCGCTGTGCTCGTCGACACCGGCGCAACGACGGTTGCGCTCAGTTATGAGGACGCCTCCACGGCCGGCCTGCGCCCCAGCAACCTTGAGTTCGACGTGCCCGTTTCCACCGCCAATGGCGTTGCCAGGGCGGCGCGGGTGAAGATCGACCGCATCGCCATCGAGGGCATCGAGGTCGAGGATGTCGATGGGCTCGTCCTGCCGGAAGGCGCCCTGCGCGGGACCTTGCTGGGCATGAGTTTTCTCGGCCGGCTGAGCAGCTTCCGGGTCGAGGACGGCGTGCTGCTGCTCAAGGATTGAGACGCTTTTCGCCGATCAAGAGGCGTTTCCGCATGGCCGTCGGCAGGACCTGCAACTAATCTGGCACCATGAACGCAATTCCCCTTCCCGCCATCGAGACGCCATGCGTGAAGATCTGCGTGGTCGATCCTGAGACCGGATTCTGCATCGGCTGCGGCCGCACCCGTGGCGAGATCGGCAGCTGGCTGGGCATGTCGCCGGCCGAACGCCACGCCATCATGGGCGCGCTGCCGGAACGGGTGGCTGGGCTTACGCTGCGCAAACGCCGCCGCGGCGGGCGAAGCGGGCGGCTGTCGGGCCTCGGCGATCAGAACTGAATGGCGAGATTGGCTTCGACCGCATAGGTGTCGAGGTCGTCCTGCAGCAAGCCGCCAAGTTCGCCGGTGATCGCCAACTGGGTATGGCTGCCCAGTCCGAAGTTGAATCCGGCCTGCAGGCGCAGATCGCTGTAACTGTCTTCGATTCCCCCAAGGCCGTCGATCTCGGTGTCATTGATGAAGACATAGTCGAAGGCAGCGCCGGCCCAGGGCTCGATCGTCGCCGTAGGTCCCAGCCGGAATGTGTTTCCAAGCTGCAGAGACGGGGTGAGCATCGCCGTCTCGATGGTCTGGTCGGGCAGCCCGCCTTCCGTATCGAGCCACTCCTTCGACCACGACAGGCTGAGCCCCGGCGTCACGCGCAGCATGCTGAAGTACCAGTAGCCATTGAGCGATGCCGCGGCCTGCAGCCGCTCGGAATCATAGTCGATGAAGGGCGACTGCGATCCGCCGAGCCATGTTCCAAGCATGCTGGCCGAGAAGACGATGTTGTCGGTGAGGACGAAGCCCAGATAGGGGCCCACGCCCCAGCCGGTGCTTTCGATGCCCTCGCCGAGATCGGCGCGCTCGTAGGACCCGAGAATACCGAGGGTCAGCCGGTCGGTGATCTTGTAGTCAATGCCGGCGAGGCCATTCCACAGCCCGCCATCGACATCGAAGAACGGGATGTCATAGTCGTTCCAGGTATACTTGGCGTCGCCCCACAGGTTCCATCTCGGTGTGACCGCGGCGGGCGCCGCATCGGCGGTGGGTGACACGATGATGGCGGAGCTACCGTCGAGGCGCTGCCCGAATTCGGCCGGCGTCAGAGTAGAGAGGCCGGCAGGTTCCACGCCGGTGGGGCCGATCCCAAAACTGTTGGCAACGGCCCGCGCCACGGCATCGGATGTCTGAATCTGGATCTCGCGATTGATGTCGTGGCGGACGCAGTCACCAAAGCCGAGGATATCGAGCCGGGTGGAGCTCCCGCAATTGGAGGGGTTGGGATTGTTGACCGATTGCGCGCGTGCTTCGCTCGCAGCAATGTTTGCCGCAAGAAAGGCGCCTGCAATGAGATATCGGCTGCCGATCATGGTCCGCCTGCTTCGCTGTGGCGCATTTTGCCCGACCGCCAATCCTGCGTGCAAGACCTATTCGGCTGCAACGGCAAGGTGAGGCGCGTGGCGTGTCATTTCGGCCACGGCCAGGTCAAGAACATCGAGACCTGCCCCTGACCGGCAAGCCTGTTCCGACAGCACGCGGCGCCAGTGCTTTCCGCCCGGCTGGCCGTGGAACAGTCCCAGCATGTGGCGGGTGATGTGCTGCAGCCAGACGCCCCGCGCCAGTTCGCTTGATATGTAGGGTTTCATCCGCTCCACAATCTCCAGGGCCGTGGCCGCAGATGCCCGCTGTCCGTAGATGCGCGAATCAACCTCATGCAGCAGCCAGGGCTGGTGATAGGCGGCGCGGCCAAGCATGACGCCGTCGACATGGGCGAGATGG
>JBGSNJ010000518.1:0-4253 GCA_041739715.1 Aestuariivirga sp. | reverse complement strand
TGGGCACGGCGCGATGCGCCCGTCGCCATGTCGAAGCCCCAACGCAAGGACGGCACCGAGACGGTCATCGGCGAGTCCGAGGCCAAGGCCTTGCTCAAGTCGCACGGTCTGCGCGTGCCTGAGGGCATCGTCTGCACGGCTGGCGAGGCGGTGGGCGCTGCCGAGAAGCTGGGCTTCCCCGTGACGCTGAAGGTCTCTTCCGATGCCATCGCCCACAAGACCGAAGCCGGCGGCGTGGCGCTCAACCTTCGCACGCCGCAAGAGGTGAAGACCGCCGCGGAGCGCATGGCCAAGCTGGCGCCGGACGTACTTGTGGAGCAGATGGTGACCGGCACCGTGGCCGAGCTCATTATCGGGCTGAAAACCGACCCGCAATTCGGCGAAGCGCTGGTCGTGGGCGCCGGCGGCATCCTCACCGAGCTGCTCAAGGACTCGGTCACCCTGATCCTGCCCACGTCGCGCGCCGAGATCGAACGAGCGCTGACGTCTCTCAAGGCCTGGAAACTCGTGGAAGGCTTCCGCGGCAAGTCGGGCGACCAGCTCGCCGTCATCAAGGCGGTCGAGGCGGTGGCTGCCTTCGCCGCCGCCAATCGCGGACGCATCGAGGAACTCGACGTGAACCCCCTGCTCGTGCTGCCCGACGGCGCCATGGCCGTCGATGCGCTCATCAAGATGAGGACGACATGACATCACCCATCCACACCCATCGCCGCGGCCGCGTGCTTGAGGTCACCATTGATCGACCCAAGGCCAATGCCATCGACGCCGCCACCAGCCGCATCATGGGCGATATCTTCGCGGGCTTCCGGGACGATCCCGAGCTCCGCGTGGCCATCCTCACCGCGACCGGCGAGAAGTTCTTCTGCCCCGGCTGGGACCTGAAGGCAGCGGCCGCCGGCGAAGCTCCGGATGTCGACTATGGCGTGGGCGGCTTCGGCGGCCTGCAGGAATTGCCGGGCCTCAACAAGCCGGTGATCTGCGCCGTCAACGGCCTCGCCTTCGGCGGCGGATTCGAGATCATGATCTCCTGCGACCTCATCATCGCTGCCGAACATGCAACCTTCGCGCTGCCCGAGATCAATTCGGGCACCGTGGCGGATGCCGCCTCGATCAAGCTGCCGCGCCGCATCCCCTATGCGGTCGCCATGGACCTGCTCTTCACGGGCCGCCGCATCGATGCGGCCGAGGCGAAGCACTGGGGGCTGATCAACGAGGTGGTCCCCGCCGACCGGCTCATGGCCCGGGCCCGCGAACTGGCCGACCAGCTGGCCGACGGCCCGCCGCTGGTCTTCGCGGCGATCAAGGAGATTACCCGCGAAACGGCGCATCTGCCGATCCAGCAGGCCTTCGACCTGGTCACCAAGCGCAAGCTGAAAACCGTGGATGTTCTCTATTCCAGCGAGGATCAGCTGGAGGGTGCGCGCGCCTTCGCCGAGAAGCGCAAGCCTCAGTGGAAGGGCCGCTGAAGCGCATTCAAAAGAAAACCCCGGCGTTGCCGCCGGGGTGCCAGTCGGGGAAAAACTCGGGGCTCAGCCCATCAGCCAGTGACGGCTGGTGAGGCGGATACGGGCATGCTCCTGTTCCAGCGCTTCGATCCCGGTCATGGTACCGGAACGCGCTGCGAAGTAGGTTCCCAGGTTCCGAACGGTGGAGGTGAAGCCACCCCAGATGGACACGGGCGTGGTCGCGGCAGTCACGGCAAGGCGGGTCATGATCTTTAAGACTTTCTTAGTGATTTGAACCGCTCTCAACATAAATGCTTGTGAAGCCAGAGATAAACGACGAGTTCTATGTTAATCATCAAGTAAAATTTGAAGATTGCCCATGTTGCGCCACATTCCCGGACTGCAGGCCATCAAGGCCTTTGACGCCGCTGCCCGCCACCTGAGCTTCACCCGCGCCGCGGAGGAGCTGAACGTGACACCGGCAGCCATCAGCCATCAGATCAAGGAGCTGGAGGACCAGATCGGCGTCAGCCTGTTCCAGCGCACCAGCCGCCACATGCAGCTCACCCGCCAGGGCGCCATCCTCAAGCCGGCCGTTGCCGATGCGCTGGATGTTCTCACCAAGGCGCTGCAGAAGATCCGCCAGTCCGACAATCCCAAGCAGATCCGGGTCACGGCCTCACCCTCCATCGCTGCGAAATGGCTGGTCCCCCGCCTCGACCGCTTCCTCGAGGCCGAGCCGGATGCCGATGTCCGGATCGACGTGTCGTCATCGGTGCTCGACTTCGATCGCGACGATGTCGATGTGGCGATCCGCTTCGGCACCGGTGAGCACCCGGGACTTCAGGTCGACAAGCTGTTCCAGGATGTGCTCTTCCCGGTCTGCAGCCCGGCGCTGCTGGAAGGCCACAAGCCGCTGAAGGAGCCGCGCGATCTTCTGCAGTTCACCCTCATCCATCTCGACTTCGAAGCCCAGGGCGCGGTCTGGCCCAACTGGCGCATGTGGATGCAGGCGGCGGGGGTCCGCGACTTCAACGACAGCCGCGGCCTCCATTTCAGCCAGACCTCGCTGGCCGTGCAGGCCGCCATCGATGGGCATGGCGTGGCACTGGGCGATTCCACGCTGGTGGCGGACGACCTTGCGGCGGGCCGGCTGGTCAGGCCCTTCGCCCTCTCGCTGCGTAGCCCCACGCAGTTCGCCTATCACCTGATCATGCGGCGGGACACGGCTGATCGACCCATGGTGAAGGCGTTCCGCAACTGGATCCTAGCGGAGGCCGCGGCCTCGTCAGCCGGTTGAGGTCAGAGAAGCGTGCTCACCGCCCTCACTCCGGCGCCAGCGCGGGATGCGCATCGAAGACACCGGTCGGCATCTGCTCGTAGTCGATGACCGCACCGGTCATCATCTGGGCTGAGGGCGTGACCAGATAGGCCAGAAGGCCGGCCACGTCGTCCGGCACGATCAGACGGCCCGAGGGCATCCGGCGTCCAATCTCCTCGTGCCAGTTTTCCGGCAGCCCATGGAAACCGGTCTGCAGCGCCTGCTCGCCCTCGGAGTGAACCCAGCCGAGATTGACCGCGAAAATCCGAATGCCGTCGCGCTTCACCGCATTGGCGGTGGCGCGCGTCAGCGTCACCAGCGCCGCCTTCGAAGCGGAATAGGTCACGAGATTCGGCGGCCCGCCATGCGCCAGCATGCTGGAAATGTTGATGATGGTGCCGTGGCCCTGCTGGCGCATCAGCCGGATGGCCTCCTGCATCATGAAAAGCGGCGCCTTCACGTTGACGCCGAAAAGCCGGTCGAACGATGCAGGCGTCGTGTCGTCGATGCCGCAGCGCTCGGTGTTGCCGGCCGCGTTGACAAGAACATCGAGGCGGTCAAAGGCGCCCTTCACCGCCGTCATGGCCCGCGCCGGAAGGCCGAGATCCAAAAGGTCGCCTTCGATTGTTTCGACCCTGCCCTTTCCGCGCAAGGCGGCGGCGCTCTCGCGCAGCCTGGCGCCATTGCGGTCGAGCAGCATGACGCAGTCGAAGCCACCGTCGAGAAAGCGCTTTGCCGCGGCGAAGCCCATGCCCTGCGCGCCCCCCGTGACCAGCGCCACCTTGCCCTTGTGCATGTTCGTCATGGCTTTCTCATTCCGTTCAAGCTCAGTTTCCGCGCTCGGCCAGCGTCTTGAGCCTGGCCAGGCCCTTCTCGTAGTCGGCGCCGACCCAGTCGTCGAACAGGAGGCTCATCCAGCGGTCGAGCACGCCCTGCGCCTCGGTCTTGAAGCCCCATGTCACTCCGGTGCCGCCGTCGACCGGCACAAGCTGCAGCGACGACTGCGCCGTCCCCATGCTGCCGAAGTCCAGCAGGAAGGCAATCTTGCCGGGCGGCTGGTATTCCGTCACGGTCTGCGCGCCGCGCCCCACATCAGGCTTCTCCGAAACCCAGCTCATCTTCTGGCCGACACCGGTCCCGGGCCCTTCGAAGGTATATTGAAGGTTGGGATCAAGATCGGCCCAGGGCGACCACTCCTTGAAGCGGCGCAGGTCGCCCACGATGGCGAAGACCTTCTCCGGCGGCGCATTGATGACCGCCTGCCGTTGCACCACAGTCTCGGCCGGGATGAGGTAGGCGCCACCCACGCCAATGGCGACGATGGCCACAAGGGCCGCAATGATCAACCGGATGATCGTCTTCATGGCCGTCGTTCTCCGTTCCGCGCGCTCACTTAAACCACACAAGCGTTGCTGCCGTCACGCCGTCAAGGCATTCGGCCCGGGTGGGGCCGCCTTGCACAGGCAAGGCTTGTGCGGCCGGGCGCC
>JBGSNJ010000512.1:0-1750 GCA_041739715.1 Aestuariivirga sp. | reverse complement strand
ACGAAGCCATTGCCGACAAGGTGATCGAGACGATCCAGCAGTCCGGCCAGACCGGCCAGATCGGCGACGGCAAGATCTTCGTCCTGCCGCTCGAACAGGCCGTTCGCATCCGCACCGGCGAATCCGGCGTTGCGGCGCTCTAATTCTCACCAATCAGGGATACGAAACAATGACGTCGAACAACAACACGCTTGCCAAGACCCTGGCGCTCGCCGGCGGCCTCATGATGGCTGGCATCCTTCCCGCACTGGCTCAAGAGGCAACACCGCCGGCGGCCCCCGTGATGGACAAGGGCGATGTGGCCTGGATGATGACATCCAGCCTGCTCGTCCTCTTCATGGCTCTCCCGGGCCTCGCCCTCTTCTACGGCGGCCTGGTGCGCTCCAAGAACGTGCTGTCGATCCTCATGCAAACCACCATGATCGCCGCGATCATGATGGTGGTCTGGGTGTTCTACGGATATTCCTTCGCTTTCGGCGGCAGCGACAATCCCTTCTTCGGCGGATTCGGCAAGCTGTTCCTGAAGGGCGTCACCGTCGACTCGATGTCGGCCACCTTCTCGGCCGGTTATGTCATTCCGGAGTATCTTTTCATCACCTTCCAGATGACCTTCGCGGCGATCACGCCGGCTCTGATCATCGGCGCCTTTGCCGAACGCGTGAAGTTCTCGGCCGTGGTGCTGTTCTCCATTCTCTGGGCAACCTTCGTCTACTTCCCGGTGGCCCACATGGTCTGGGATGCCAATGGCTACCTCTTCAAGATGGGCGCCATCGACTTCGCAGGCGGCACGGTGGTTCACATCAACGCCGGTATCGCCGCACTGGTCGGCTGCTTCATGATCGGCCAGCGCAAGGGCTACGGCAAGGACATGATGGCGCCGCACTCGCTGCCGCTCGCCATGATCGGCGCCTCGATCCTGTGGGTCGGCTGGTTCGGCTTCAATGTCGGCTCGAACCTCGAGGCCAATGGCGGCGCCACGCTTGCGATGATCAACACCTTCGTCGCCACCGCCGGTGCCATCGTCGCCTGGAGCATCATCGAGATGGCTCACCGCGGCAAGGCCTCCATGCTGGGCGGCATATCGGGCATGATCGCCGGCCTCGTGGCCATCACGCCGGCCTGCGGCACGGTGGGACCGGTCGGGGCCATCTTCCTCGGTGCCATCGCCAGCCTGTTCTGCTACTTCTTCGTCGCAACCGTGAAGATCAAGCTCAACTATGACGACTCGCTCGATGTCTTCGGCATCCATGGCGTGGGCGGCATCGTGGGTGCGCTCGGCACGGCGATCTTCAGCGCCGCGGCCTTTGGCGGCATCAAGGGCGACGACTATGCCATCGGGGCTCAGTTCATGATCCAGCTGACGGCTGTCGTGATCACCATCGTGTGGTGCGGCATCGTCTCGGCGATCCTCTACAAGCTGGTGGACATGATCATCGGCCTGCGTGCCAAGCCCGATGTCGAGGCCCAGGGCCTGGACCAGCCCACCCACGGCGAAGTGGCCTATCACGGCTGAGCGCCGACAGCCTGCAGAAGAAACGTCAGGGGCCCGGCGATTGCCGGGCCCCTTTCCATTGCATCTTAAAGAGTATGCTTAACCGGCCTTTAACCCTGCCCGGCCAAACTGGCTTAACGAATTGTTAGAGCCGGTGGCGCCTGCGCTCCACGCGGCGGAGGCGGCCATGGCATACGATCCTTCCTACGACACCGACGACAGTGCCGTACCCCACGCGGTCCGGGTCTTCTTCAAGAA
>JBGSNJ010000472.1:0-7146 GCA_041739715.1 Aestuariivirga sp. | reverse complement strand
CCCGAGCGCGGAACGGGGCCGCCGGAATCGGTGAAGGAGGGCAGGGCCATGACACCGCCGGCGATCAGCTGGCGCACCATGTCGAGGGAGGCCGCCTCGGCCGGCGCGTCGCCCGCCACCTGCTCGAATTCCTTGCCGCCGAAGAACCGGCTGCAGGCCACCGTGCGGCCCAGCACATCGGTATTGGTGTTGGTGTCGCGCGCTTCGACCAGATGATCGAGTGGCGTCGCGGTGTCGAAGCTGATGCTCCAGGTTCCGGTCGAGACGAGCGAAAAGCGGTCCAACCCGGCACAGACATAGCGCATGTAGTTGGCGGTCGAGTCATGCACGCCGCCCAGCACGGCGCCGCGGCCGCGGAAGCCAGGCCCGGTGAACTCGGGCCTGAGCTGGCCGATGGTCTCCCAGGCCTTGGCCATGGGGGGAAAAAAGGCTTCCCAGTCCTGCCGCCTTACCAGCGACGAGAGTGTCTGGCTGCGCGTGTCCATCAGATGGGTCTGGCACGACATGCTCGACATTTCGGTTACCGCCTTGCCGCTGAGCCGGAAGCCGACATACTGGATCCAGGGGATCACCATCGCGATTCGGGCGAAGTCTGCCGGCCAAGCCCGCTGTTGCCAGTAGAGTTGCAGGCCGTGGGTCAGAGCCATCGGCAGCAATGTGCAGAAGGTCTCCTCGAAGCCCGGTGCGATCCGGCGGTAGTCCGCGACGATGTCCGGCGGCGGCTCGGAGGTATAGTCCATGACCGGCATGGCCAGGCTGCCGTCTGCGGCGAGGCAGGCCAGCGCCGCGCCATGGGCGCAGGGGACGACAGCGTCAACCGGCAGGATCCGGTCGAGTTCGGGCAAGGCCTCGCGGCACAGCGCCACCATGGGTTCGGGGTCGATGTTGCGATAGGGCGGTCCCTCGCGGTGCCGGCTGGCAATCTTGCGCTCCGCCACGGGCACGAGGTCAGGCGAAAAGAGCATGATCTTGGTGTTGGTGTATCCGACGTCGGCGACGGCGATGCCCCGCGGGCGTTCGAAACTCATGATGCAACCCTGTTTTTCGCCAGTCTGCGCATTCGCCGCATGGGCGTCAATCGCCCTGCGTGACTTGTATGTGACGGCGGACTGGGACTATAGGTCGCCCCGAAACGAACGCACACCGTCCATTGTCCGGAGTTCCCATGGCCAAGCTGAAGCACCTGTCCCTGCGCGAGGAAATCATCGAAACCTGCCTGAAGATGAACGAGGAAGGCATCAACCAGGGAACCTCCGGAAATGTCAGTGCACGGATCGACGGTGGATTTCTGATCACCGCATCCGGCGTCCCCTATCACAAGATGAAGCCGCATCACATCGTCGAGATGGATCTTGAGGGGCGCTACGTCGGCGACTATCTGCCCTCCACCGAATGGCGCATGCATATGGACATCTTCAAGCACCGGGCAGAAGCCGGCGCCATCGTGCATACGCACTCGATCTATGCCACGGCGCTTGCCTGCCTGCGCAAGGACATTCCGCCCTTCCACTACATGATCGGGATTGGCGGCGGCACCACAATCCGCTGCTCGGACTATGCCGAATTCGGTACCCAGGCCCTTTCCGACGTCATGCTCAAGGCACTGGAGGACCGGTCGGCCTGCCTGCTCGGCAATCACGGCCAGATCGCCTTCGGCCCCAACCTCGAAAAGGCCCTGTGGCGAGCGGGCGAGGTCGAAACCATCAGCCACCAGTACTGGGCGGCGCTGCAGGCCGGAACTCCCGTCCTGCTGAATGAAGAGCAGATGACAACAGTGCTGGCCCGCTTCAAAACCTATGGTAAACAGTCGGACGAACTCGGCAAGGACGAGGCGCATGCGGTCTTTGCACCGGTGCGGATCGATGTGCCGAAGAAGGACAAGAAGAAGGTCAAGAAAGCCAAGTGATGATCTCCGGAGTCTCGCCTCTCGTTGCCGAACTGAAAGCCCGTGCCGAGGCCGGACGGCCCGTGACCATCGGGTTGGCCGGCTGCGGCCAGATGGGAACCGACATCGTCGTCCAGCTGAACCGGATGCCGGGCCTGCGCCTCGGGGCCGTGGCCGAAATGCGTCCGCCCCAGGCCCTGGCCGCCACGACTCTGGCCGGTTTCCCCGACGAGGCGACGGTGCACGCGGACAGCGCCGCGGAGATCGATGCGGCGATCGAGCGAGGCCGTGTGGCGATTACGTCCAATCTTGACGCCCTGGCCCGCGCGGGTCGTATCGATGTCGTCATCGACGCCACCGGCAATCCCAATATCGGCACGCGCTTCGCGCTGGATGCCATCGCGAATGGCAAGCATGTGGTGATGCTGAATGTCGAGGCCGACATCACCATCGGCCGCCACCTTCATGAAGAGGCACGCCGCGCCGGCGTGATCTACACAGGGGCAGCCGGCGACGAGCCGGCAGCGACGCTGGAACTGATCGGCTTCGCCCAGTCCATCGGGCTCGACATCATCTGTGCCGGCAAGGGCAAGAACAATCCGCTGAAGTTCGATGCGGTGCCGGCCGAATACGAGGCCGAGGCCAGGGCACGCAACATGAACGCGCGCATGCTGGTGGAATTCGTCGACGGTTCAAAGACCATGATCGAGATGGTGGCGATCGCCAACTGCACCGGTCTGGTGCCCGATGTTCCGGGCATGCATGGACCGGCGGCAACGCGCGACGAACTGGCCTTGGTTCTGGTGCCCAAGGCGGATGGCGGCGTCCTCTCGAAAGCAGGCTGCGTCGACTATTCCATCGGCAAGGGCGTGGCGCCGGGCGTCTTCTGCATCGTCGGGACCGATCATCCGCGCGTGCTCGAACGCCTGATCGATCTCAAGGTGGGCAAAGGCCCCTATTTCACGCTGTTCCGGCCCTATCATCTCACCAGCCTGGAAGTGCCGCTTTCGGCGGCGCGGGCGGTTCTGCACAGGCGCGCCGACATGGTGCCGCTGGAGCAACCCATCGCCGAAGCCATCACGGTCGCCAAGCGCGATCTCAAGCAGGGCGAGACGCTGGGCAAGATCGGCGAGACCGAATACCGTGCCTGGGCCATGACCCATGCCGCGGCCCGCAGCGCCAATGCCGTGCCGCTGGGTCTTGCCGAGGGCGCCAAGGTGATCAAGCCGGTCAAGGCCGGCGAGTACCTGACCTACGAGAACTGCGTGCCGGATGATTCCTTCATCGTCACTCAGATCCGCAAGCGCCTCGATCAGTCCGACGCCCGCCTGCACCGCCTCTAAGCGGGCCATAGCGGAGTTTGTGCGTCGCAACATATTGTTTGCGCTGCACAATTCTTGTTTCTTTCCCGCTTGTATGTTGACTCCGTGCGGGTGCCCGAACTACTCTTCCTGCACATTTGCAATTTCAGAATAACAAAAGTTACGGTCCGAACCCGCGGACCGCAGGTGGGAGTCAGTCGCCTTCATGTCTTCGGACAGCTTCACGCCACGCCATGCCTGGCTGCCGCGGTGGATGACCTCGGAGCATCCTCTGCCGTGGCTGCTGCCCGCCGGCGCTCTCATGGTCGTCTTCGGCATCTTTCCACTCTACAAGGCGATCGAGACCTCGCTCTACAAGCGCAATGCCGCCACGCGGAAGATGATCTTCGATCCCACGCACAACTGGACGAAGGTTTTCCTCGACGAACGCGTGTGGAATGCCCTGCTCAACACCCTGTTCTACACCGGCGTGGCGCTGCTGTTTCAGCTGGTGCTCGGCATGCTGATCGCGTTGCTGCTCGACTCCGACCGCAAGGGCTACGGAATCCTGCGCGCCATGATGACATTGCCGCTGGTGATCCCTCCCGCAGTGACGGCCATGATGTTCCTTCTCATGCTCAACGGATCCTTCGGCGTTCTGAGCCGCGGCATCATCGAACTTGGTCTGCTGCCGCCGGGCTTCTCCATTCTCGGCAACGCCTCGACCGCCATGGCCGGTGTCCTCCTGGCCGAGGTCTGGCAATGGACGCCCTTCATGGTTCTGATCATGCTGGCGGGATTGCGATCGCTGCCCAAGGAACCCTTCGAGGCTGCCGCGATTGATGGCGCCAATGCCTTCCAGGTCTTCTTCAAGCTGACACTGCCGATGATGTCGAAGGTCATCGCCATCGCGGTGCTGATCCGCGGCATCGACCTGCTGCGCGCCTTCGACTACGTGAAGGTGATGACGGATTCCGGCCCCGGCACGGCCACGGAAACGCTGACCTCCTATGCCGGGCGCATCTACTTCGGCAATGCCGACTTCCCCTATGCCTCGACCATCGCGCTCCTGACCCTCGTCCTCGTTATCATGGTCTCGACGCTCTTCATGCGCATCTTCAAGGTGAAGCTCTGATGGAACTGTCGCGGCCATGGCAAATCCTGCGTGACGTGGTGGCTGTCCTGGTGACAGGCCTCTTCATGTTCCCGATCCTGTGGTGGGCGCTGACCTCGATCAAACCGATCTCGGCGATTTTCGACAAGGACCGCGTGGTGTTCTTCGACTTCGTGCCGACCTGGATCAACTACGGCGTGACCATGCTCGGCATGTCGCGTTCGCAGCTGGCCATCGACCAGGGCATCGGCATGGGCGTGGGCGGCGCGGAGGCCTATGACTCCCGCCGCTCGATCATCGACTCAATGGTTGTCTCGGTCGGGTCCACCGCGGTGACCACCGTGATCGCGGTGCTGGCAGCCTATGCGCTTTCGCGCATGGCCTTCCGCGGACGTGCGACCTTCCTCAACTGGGTTCTCGGGCAGCGCTTCATGCCGCCCATCGCCATCCTCATTCCGCTGGTGACGATCTACAAGACGGCCGGCCTGCGCGACACCGACAATCTCTACATGGGCTACCTTGGCCTCATGCTAATCTATGCGCTGATCAACCTGCCGATCGCCGTCCTGCTGATGAAGTCCTTCTTCGACGACGTGCCGAAGGACGTGGACGAGGCGGCGATGATCGATGGCGCCACCCGCATCCAGACCTTCCGCAAGGTGGTGTTGCCCATGGTCAAGGGCGGCGTCGCAGCAACAGCGGTGCTCTGCTTCATCTTCTCCTGGACGGAATTCCTGCTGTCCCTGTTTCTCACCACCGACATCCGCACGGTTCCGGTCAAGATTCAAACCTTCGTGACTTCGACGGGCAATGAATGGGGCTTCATCGCGGCGCTGGGAACAGCCGCCGTGATCCCGAGCTTCATCTTCATTCTGCTTGTCCAACGCCATCTGGTGCGCGGCCTCACTCTTGGCTCCCTGAAGGAGTGAGGCCGTTGCGCGAGAACCTAAGCTCGAACCCATGGGAGGATTACAATGAGCTTTAGAGACCACGACAAGAAGACTTTTATTGCAGATACGGCGCGCGCCTATGCCGAACGCCGCATCTCAAAGCGCGACTTCATGAAGAAGATGAGTCTCGCCGGCGTCGGCTTCTCGGCCTTCGCTGCCGGACTCCTCGGCAACACCCGCCCCTATCGCGGCAACCTTGGCCTGCTCGGCACCGAAGCGCTGGCGCAGGACGCCTCTGTCACGCAATGGCTGAAGGATGTGGGCGCCCCCTTCAAGGGCACCAAGATCCGCTATACCTCGGAAGCAACCCCGCCAACGGTCGTTCTCGACAAGCTGAAGAACGAGTTCACCGAGCCGACCGGCATCGAAGTCGAAATCGAGATCGTGCCGCTCGAGCAGGTTCTCGCCAAGGCGACGCAGGACGTGCAAGGCCAACTCGGCACCTACGATCTCTACTACCTCGACCAGTCCTGGGTTGCGACCTTCGCTCAGGACACCATCGATCCGGTGGCCTACTACAAGGAAAAGCCGGACCTGGCCATGCCGGGCTTCGACTTCGACGACTTCTCCAAGCCGCTGGTCTCGGGACTTGCCGAGTACGAGGGCAAGTGGGTCGGCATTCCCTTCGACATCCCGATCTTCATGCTGATGTACCGCAAGGACATCCTCGAGAAGCACGGCATCGCGGTCCCGACCTCTCCGGCCGAATTCACCGCGGCGATCCAGAAGATCACCGAGGCCGAGAAGGCCAATGGCATGTTCGGCACCGGCCTCCAGGCCAAGTCGGGCCACTACTCGCTGAACTGCGACTGGACCCAGATGGTGTGGAACGAAGGCGGCTCGATCTTCGGCGCCGACAAGAAGTTCAAGGGTAACGACGAAGCCGGCGTTGCCGGCCTGAAGCTCTACCAGGAGTGGATCAAGAACGCGCCGCCCGAGTCGCTCAACTCGACGTGGGACGGCCAGTTCCAGATGATGGCCGCGGGCCAGTGCGCCCTCGTCCAGTCCTGGGACGAGTTCTTCCCGGGCCTCGACGCCGACGACTCCAAGGTCAAGGGTCTGTGGATGCCGGCCAAGCCGCTGGTCGGCAAGCCGCTGCGTCCGCTTTCCGAAGTGGGCTTCGGCGAAATCCCGAACTATGCCCACCAGGGCGGCTCGATCCTCGGCCTGTCGAAGTACTCGAAGAACATCGACCCGGCCTGGCTCTTCATGCAGTGGGCCTGCTCGAAGGACATCATGACGCGCTGCACGCTGCTCGGCGGCTTCGCGCCCATGCGCATCTCGTCCTTCCGCGACCCGCGGGTGAAGGAAAAGGCCGTCGTCGGTCCGGGCACCACCCGCCACCTCGAAATGGTCGAGTGGATCATCGACAACAACATGGCTTCCGAGCCCGACATGCCGCTCTGGGCCGGCTTCTCCAACAATGAAATTCCGGTCAACCTGGGCAAGCTGCTCACGGGCCAGGATTTCAATGGAGACGCCAAGGCCTGCATGGACACGATTGCCGCTTCGATCGACGCGGCAGTTGCCGAGTCCGGCCTCTAAGACACGCCACGGCGGAGGCGGCATCATGCCGCCTCCGCCTCTCTCATGCGGGCACATATGCGCGGCGACCTTGTCATCGGTATCGACTCCTCGACAACGGCAACCAAGGCCATCGCCTGGGACCGCCGTGGCCGTGCCGTGGCCGAAGGCCGGGCTGCCATTCCGCTTTCCAATCCGCGCCCCGGCTGGTTCGAGCAGAAGGCCGAGGACTGGACCAAGGCGCTGACCGCCTCGCTGCGCCAGCTCGCGCGCAAGATCGACATGACGCGCGTGGCCGCGCTGGCCATTTCCAATCAGCGCGAAAGCTTCGCGCAGTTCGACCGGAACGACCGGGCGCTGCGTCCGGGAACC
>JBGSNJ010000412.1:0-4188 GCA_041739715.1 Aestuariivirga sp. | reverse complement strand
GTCCTCGGGGCTGGTCTCGAGGCGCACCAGGATCACCTTGCGGCCCAGCGCCTTGGCGCGCTCGGCCTCGTCGGCGTCAAAGACGATCTCGCCGGACGCCGCACCCGGCGAGGCCGGAAGCCCGGTGGCGATCACCTCGCGCTTGGCGCCGGGATCGAGGGTGGGATGAAGCAGCTGGTCGAGCGACGATGGATCGATACGGCGCACCGCGTCGGCCCTGGAGATCAACCCCTCCTCCGCCATGTCGACGGCGATCTTCAGCGCCGCTTTGGCGGTGCGCTTGCCGATGCGCGTCTGCAGCATCCAGAGCTTGCCCTCCTGGATGGTGAACTCCATGTCCTGCATGTCGCGGTAATGCTGCTCGAGCCGGTCGAAATGGGCGCGCAGCTCGGCGAAGACCGCCGGCATCAGCGCTTCCAGCGAGGGCGCATCCGAATTGGCCTCGATGCGGGCCTGTTCGGTGATGTTCTGCGGCGTGCGAATGCCGGCCACCACGTCCTCGCCCTGGGCGTTCACCAGGAACTCGCCATAGAGCTCGCGCGTGCCGGTCGAGGGATTGCGGGTGAAGGCCACGCCGGTGGCGCTCGTCTCGCCCATGTTGCCGAAGACCATGGCCTGGACATTGACCGCCGTGCCCCAGTCCTGCGGAATGGCATTGAGCTTGCGATAGGTCACCGCCCGGGCCCCGTCCCAGGACTTGAACACCGCGCCGATGGCGCCCCACAGCTGCTCGCCCACATCCTGCGGGAAGGGTTGTCCGGTGGCCTCTTCCACCAGGCCCTTGTAGCGCGCGATCAGGCCTTCCCATTCGGCGGCGGTGATTTCGGTATCCAGCGCATAGCCGCGCTCGTCCTTGAAGCCGCCGAGGATCTCCTCGAAGTCGGCATGGTCGACGCCCAGCACCACGTCGGAGTACATGCTGATGAAGCGGCGGTAGCTGTCGAAGGCGAAGCGCCCGTCGCCCGATCGCGCCGCCAGCCCCTCCACCGTCCGGTCGTTGAGGCCGAGATTGAGGACCGTGTCCATCATGCCGGGCATCGAGGCGCGCGCACCTGAACGGATCGACACCAGCAGCGGATTGGCGGAATCGCCGAAGCGCTTGCCCACCAGCTTTCCAACGGCGGCCAGCGCCGCGTCGACCTGGGCTGCCAGGCTGTCCGGGTAGGTACCGCCGGTTGCCGAGAAGACGGTGCAGACTTCCGTCGTGATGGTGAAGCCGGGCGGAACCGGCAGGCCGAGATTGGCCATTTCGGCCAGGTTGGCACCCTTGCCGCCGAGCAGGGCCTTCATGTCGGCACGCCCTTCGGCTGAGCCGCCGCCGAACGCATAGACGAATTTGTGGGACTCGGCCGCCATGGTCGCACTCTCGATTCTGGATTGGAAAGTTTCAAGTCTTAGCGGGCGGCGGCCCGGCTCGATTCAAACCACACTTGCCGACCGAGTGCAACGCAATATCGCACATGCGTGACACCGATCCATACAAACGGTTTCAGACAAACAATCTCAAGCCGTCGCCGCCCGGGGCGCGATCTTTCCCGGCGAACGGATGAAGAGGATCCAGAGCGCGATGCCGAGGTTCAATACGTTCCAAGCAATGCCGTTCAGGAAGGCGGCCTGGTAGGACCCGGTCCAGTCATAGATCTCGCCCGAGAGCCAGCCGCCCAGCGCCATGCCGAAGACAGTGGCGGTCAGCACCATCGAGATCCGCGCACCCGCCTCGCGCGCCGGGAAATGGTCGCGGATGATCAGCGCATAGCTCGGCACGATGCCGCCCTGCGACAGGCCGAAGAGCGCCGAGACCACGTAGAGCGATACCAGTCCGTCGAAGGGAATGTAGAGGATGAGCGCCAGCATCTGCAGGAAGGAGCCGGCGATCAGCGTAGCGAGACCGCCGATCCGGTCGGCGATGAAGCCCGAGGCCAGGCGGCTGATGACCCCGAAGCCCAGCATCATCGACAGCATCTCGGCGCCACGCGCTGGCCCGTAGCCGAGGTCGGCGCAATAGGCCACGATATGGACCTGCGGCATGGACATGGCGACGCAGCAGGCCAGTCCTGCCAGCACCAGCGCGGGATAGAGCAAGGGATGCGACGGCAGAAGGCCCTTGCGGCCCGAAGTCTGACTGGCCGGGCTGGCGCTATCGTCGAAATGCGGGCGGCGGCGCAGGAGCTGCGCCAGTGGCAGCATCACCACCACGCAGATGATGCCGATGGCAATGTAAGTCGCGCGCCAGCCATAGGTCGCGATGGCGCTCTGCATGAAGGGCGGCCAGATGGTACCGGCGATGTAGTTGCCGCTGGCGACGATGGCCACCGCGATGCCACGCCGGCGCAGGAACCATTGCGAGACGTCGGCCACCAGCGGGCCGAAGGTGGCAGCACTTCCGGCAAACCCGATCATCACCGCCTGCACCACCAGAAGCTGCCAGTAGGTCTGCGACAGGGCGGCCAGAACGAAGCCCGCGCCCAGCGCCACGGCGGCGATCGACACCGGCACGATGATGCCGAACCGGTCGGCCACCTTGCCCATGGTGAAGCCGCCCAGCGCGAAGCCGATGAAGGTGACGGTGTAGGGCAGGGACGCGCCAGCGCGGTCGATGCCGAATTCCTGCTGGATGGTGGGAATCACCACCACCGCAAGCCACAGCCCGATGCCGCCCACGATGGCGAGCACCAGCGAGATGCCGAGCCGGAACCAGGCATAGCGGCTGTCGGGCGCGAAGGCGGTGGTCATGCCCCGTTGCTACGCCAGGGCCTGCGCCGGGTCAAAGCCAGTTGCCGCATAACAGTCGGTCCTGTTTGGAATGCCGGTTGCATTGGCGCGCATGATGACGCATCCAAGGGCCGGGCGGATGATCGGGAGACGGGGTTTGATTCAATGATTATCCTCCGCATGCGCTTCTGGCTGATGGCGCTGGCGCTGATTGCCATCGTGGCCGTTCACTTCGGCCTCGCGGTCACCATCTCGCGCATGGTGAGCGACCGGCTGGTGCAGCGCGAGGCCGAGATCACCCAGGAGTTTCTCGACAGCATCCTCGCCGCCGAGGGCACGGCCGCCGAACTCTTCGCGGTCCCGGCACCCAGCCCGGCACTCACCTCCTTCGCGGCCCATGTGAAGAGCCTGCCCGGCATCATCCGCGCCAACATCTACGCGCCCGACGGTTTCATCCGCTATTCGACAGAGGCCAATCTCACCGGCCTGCAGTTCAAGGACAATGCCGAACTGGCAGAAGCCTTCGGCGGCCGCATCGTGGCCAAGCTCGAGGAGATCGCCGAGGCCCGC
The DNA here is from genome assembly GCA_041739715.1 of Aestuariivirga sp. GTDB lineage: Bacteria > Pseudomonadota > Alphaproteobacteria > Rhizobiales > Aestuariivirgaceae > Aestuariivirga. The sequence goes on along the minus strand of JBGSNJ010000412.1, from coordinate 906 downwards.
AAGAGCGAGCAGCTGGCACTGAACCGCCAGCGCGGCGAGATGCTGGTGGAAGCCTATGTGCCGGTCGGCGGCCCGGACGGCAAGGTCGTGGCGGTGGTTGAGTTCTATCGCAGCGGCGACATGGTCGAGCAGACGGTGAGCGACATCAGGCTGCGCATCTGGGTCGCAGCCGCGCTGTCCGCCGCCATCCTCTTCGCCATGTTCGCCGCCGTCACGGCCCTCCGGCAGCGCATCAGATCATAGCAACGTCACCTTTCTCTCGCTCACAGGAAAGGGATGATCCGTACACGACCCTTCTCCCGCCTGCGGGAGAAGGTGGCGCGCAGCGCCGGATGAGGGCTGGTGTGGCAGCACCGGTCGCCACCACCCTCGCTGCCGCTCGGGCCCTCACCCGCCCTTCGGGCACCCTCTCCCACGCTGCGCATGGGAGAGGGGTGTTTGGAGAGGGTGGATCGTGTTCGACCCTTCTCCCGTTTGCGGGAGAAGGTGGCCGAAGGCCGGATGAGGGCCGGTGCGACGCGCCGGAGGGCGCCCCGTTCAGCCTTCGATCTTCGAGAAATCCGCTACATCCAGCGTCGCCTGGCGGATGCGGTTCAGCAGCCGGAGGCGGTTCTCGCGGAAGGTGGCGTCCTTGTCGTTCACCGTCACATGCTCGAAGAAGGCATCGACCGGCGCACGCAGCTTGGCGATGGCCGCCATGGCGCCCTCGAAATCCTCCTGCTCGATCGCCCGGCGGGTCTGGCCGGTGGCCACGGTGATGGCCGAGTGCAGCGCCTTCTCCTCGCCCTTGATGAGCTGGCTGATGTGGACGTCGCCCTCATAGGTCTTGCCGTCCTTCTTCTCCTCGATGCGGAGGATGTTGGCGGCCCGCTTCACCCCGGCGAGAAGGTTCCGGCCGTCGTCGGT
>JBGSNJ010000370.1:0-9799 GCA_041739715.1 Aestuariivirga sp. | reverse complement strand
GGCGGCAGCCTTCTCGCCGAGACGGACCCCGGCTCCGAAGTCTGGCGGCAGTCCTGCGTGTCGGAACTCCAGTCGTTTGATGAGGCGCAGCTGCTGACGCGGACCACGGTGCAAGGCCTCTATGACGGCAACCTCGCCGTTCTGGTGGAGCGCCGCGACCACCGCCGGCCTGACCCGCGCAAGGGCGAGGCGCGCCAGGTGCTGACGTCGCTGCGCTTCAAGGCCATCGTCATGGCCACCGGTGCGATCGAGCGGCCGCTGGTCTTCTCCAACAACGACCGGCCGGGCGTCATGCTGGCCTCGGCGTTGCGGAGCTATGCCAACCGCTTCGCGGTGGTGCCGGCAAAGCGTGCGGTCATCGTCACCAATAACGACACGGCCTATGCGGCAGCGATCGATCTTGCCAAGTCTGGCGTTGCGGTCACAGTGGCCGATCACCGGCCGGCCATCGCGCCCGATATCTTCGCCAGCGCGGCCGCCCATGGCATGGCCATCTTTCCGGCGACGGGACTTGCCGATGTCGAGGGTGGAAAGTCGGTCGCAAGGGTAAGGCTCGCGGGCGCGCATGCGGTGTCGATCGACTGCGATGCCGTAGGCATGGCCGGCGGCTGGTCGCCGGTGGTGCATCTGTCCTCGCATGGCGGCATCAAGCCGCGATACGACGAGAGCATTGCAGGCTTCGTGCCCGGCGGCTTCGCGCCGTCGCACTTCGGTGCGGGCGCGATGATGGGACGTTTCGGCCTGGCCTCGGCCATTGCCGATGGTGCGTCCATGGGCGCGAAGGCCGCGGAGGTCGCAGGCTTCGCCAAGACAAGTACTGTGGAGCCTCCGGAGGGCGCCTCGGATCGCAGCTATGGCATCCTTCCGCTCTGGTCGCCAACCGAGGGCGGCAGAGGCAAGGCCTTCGTCGACTTCCAGAGCGACGTGACCGGGAAGGATGTGAAGATCGCGCACCAGGAAGGTTATCAGTCGGTCGAACATCTCAAGCGCTACACTACGCTGGGCATGGGCACGGACCAGGGCAAGACCTCCAACATCAATGCGCTGGCCATCATGGCGGAGCAGCGCGGCATTCCGATCCCAGAGGCCGGGACCACGACCTTCCGTCCGCCCTATGCGCCGCTTACAATCGGGGCCATCGCGGGCCGGAGCGTCGGCGCACATTTCCGGCCGCGCCGGCTTTCGCCCCTGCATGACTGGCATGTGGCGAATGGCGCCACCTTCATCGAGGCGGGCCCCTGGATGCGCGCCTGGTACTATGCCTGGGCTGGCAGTGCGCCGGAAACGGCCTATGTCAAGGAAATGGAACTGGTACGCAAGGGCGTCGGCCTCGCCGATGTCTCGACGCTGGGCAAGATCGACGTGCAGGGACCGGATGCGGCGGAGTTCCTCAACCGCGTCTATGTCAACGGCTTCGCCAAGCTGCCGGTGGGCAAAGTGCGCTATGGCGTGATGCTGAACGACGATGGCGTGGTGCTGGACGACGGCACCACGGCCCGCATCTCGGAGACCCAGTTCTACATGACGACGACCACGGCCCAGGCCGGGGAGGTCATGTCATGGCTCGAATATCTGCTGCAGTGCCACTGGACCGAGCTCAATGTTCAGGTGGCCTCGCTCACCGACGAATGGGCAGGCATGGCGGTATCCGGTCCGCAGTCGCGCGCAGCGCTGGAGCTTGCCTTTCCCGGAGTCGATGTCTCAGACGCGGCGCTGCCGCACATGGGCTGCCGCGACATTGCCTTCGACGGCGTAACGGTGCGGCTGCTGCGCATGTCCTTCTCCGGCGAGCTTGCCTATGAAGTTCATGTCGCCGCCGGCTATGCAATTGCCTTGTGGGAGCACATCCTCAAGAGCGCCGCGCCCCTCGGCATCAGGCCCTATGGGCTCGAGGCCCTGGCGTCGCTACGCATCGAGAAGGGCCATGTGGCCGGGCTCGAGCTCGATCACCGCAACACGTTGGACGATCTGGGCCTCGCCAAGATGGCGGGCAAGGACAAGGCCTATGTCGGAAAGGCGCTCCGCTTCCGCGAGAAGCTGCAGGCGCCAGAGCGCTGGAGCCTCGTGGGCCTCGAACTCCTGGAGCCGGGCAAGAAACTGCGCGGCGGCTCGATCCTCTTTGCCGCGTCCGACGAGATCAAGGGCCATGGCCGCGGCTACATCACCTCCGTCACCTGGTCGACGGAATTGAACAATTTCATTGCGCTCGGTCTTTATCAGGGCGGCCTCAGGCACGAGGGCGAGGAGATCGTCTGTGCCTTTCCGCTGAAGGACGAACAGGTGCGGGCGCGGATCGTGTCACCGCATTTCATCGACAGGGAAGGGGCACGCCTCCATGCTTGAACGGCGGTCTGCCCTCGCCACAGCAAAGCCCTGCACGAGCGCAGCGCTCGAGATCCGCGAGTCGCCTGATTTCACACTGATTCAGATTGCCTCACTCTCGGCAGATTTCGAAAGGCGGCTGAAGTCCGTTGTCGGGCCTCTCACCAGATCGGTCGGCACGGCGAAGGCGCAGGAAGGCCGGACGCTGCTGCGCGTGGGTCCATCGCAATTCTGGGTGATTGGTGCTGCGGACGACGACATTGCCGCCGCGCTTTCCGGCCTCGGCGCCGTCACTCCACTGTCGCACAGCCGCACGCGTATCGCGCTTGCGGGTGTTCCGGCGCGCGAGGTGCTGGCCAAGCTTGTGCCGCTGGACTTTCATCCGAAGACTTTTGGGGCGGGCAGCTTCGCCATGACCGGGCTGCATCATACGCCCGTGCTCATTCACTGCACCGGCAAGGCCAGCTTCGACGTCTATGCGCTGCGGACCTTCGCCATGAGCGTGTGGGACGCCATCGCCGACGCCGCCCTGGAACATTCCGACAGGAGTTGAACATGCGCCAGATCCTCGACCTTGACCGATATCCGCTCGACCGTCCGGGATCGCGTGGATGGGAGACACTGGTGCAGCGTTGCCGCGCCGATCTGGTGCACGACGGCATGTACAATCTCGAGGGCCTGGTGCGGCCGGTCGCGCTTGAGCGCGCCGTGGCCGAGCTGCGGCCGGTGATCGACACGTTGTCCTTCACCCACCGGCGCCGGCACAACATCTATTTCCGCAAGGAGATTCCCGGCCTCGCGGCCGACCATCCCGCGCTCGCCATGACAGAGACCGTCAATCACACGGTCTGCGCGGACCAGATCCTGCAGGCGGTACCGCTCTGGATCTATGAGTGGTCGCCCTTCATCACCTTTCTTGCGGCGACGATGGATAAGGATGCGCTCTATCCGATGCGTGATGCCTTGGCGCGCGTGAACGTCATGGCCTATCGCGACGGAGAGGCGCTCAACTGGCATTTCGATCGCAGCGAATTCACCACCACGCTCCTGCTGCAGGCGCCGGACGAGGGTGGCGACTTCGTCTATCGCACCGATCTGCGCAGCGACTCGGATTCCAACTACGATGGCGTCGCACGCCTGCTGCGCGGCGAAGACCCGGAGGTCAAGTCGCTCAAACTCTCGGCCGGCACGCTCAATGTCTTCCGGGGTAAGAACACGGCCCACAAGGTCTCCACCGTGCGCGGATCGCGCGAGCGGATCATCGCGGTCTTCTCCTATTTCGACCGGCCCGGCGTGGTCTTCAGCCGCGAGGATCAGATCGGCTTCTACGGCCGGACGGCGTAAAAACCGGCGAGACCTTCAACCCCGCATGCGCTTGCCTTCGGGATCGAAGAGCGGCTCGGTGATGATGGTAGCCTTGCGGTTGTCGCCGATAATCTCGATCTCGAAGGCGCCGGCCGCGGTGATGCCGGCCAGGTCCTTCGGCACATAGCCCTGGGCCAGCGACTTGTCGGCGTAGTGGGCGAAGCCGCCGGAGGTGACCCAGCCCACCACCTTGCCCTCGTGCCAGATGGGCTCGTCGCCCAGCACGTCGGCATCCGCCGCATCGACAATCATCGTCACGCGCCTGAGCTTTCCGCCCGTGCGCTTCTCCTCCATCGCCGCGTCGCGGCCGATGAAGCCGTTCTTCGCCAGGTCGATGAAGCGGTCCATGCCGGCCTCGAAGCCGCCGTAGATCGGGCGAAGCTCGCGGTACCAGGTGGGGAAGTTCTTCTCCAGGCGCATCGAGAGCAGTGCCCGCATTCCGAAGTTGGCGATACCATGCGCCGCACCCGCGTTCATGATCTGCTCGTAAAGGCGGCGCTGATATTCCGGCGTGACCCAGATCTCGTAGCCGAGGTCTCCGGTGTAGGTGACGCGGTTGATGAGAGCCGGGCAGTGCGCGATGTCCATCGACCGGTGGTCCATGAACTTGAAGGCAGCGTTGGACACATCCTCGTCAGTGAGCTGCGCCAGCACGTCGCGCGACTTCGGTCCCGCGATGGAGAGGCCGACCAGTCCCATGTCGAGGCGCTGGATGGTCACCGAACCGTCGGTAGGCTGGTGAGCCTCGAACCAGCGCATGTGATACTTCTGCGCCTGCGACGAACCCCACATGTAGAAGCTGCCGTCCTGCGCCTTGGCAATGGTGAAGTCGCCGATCAACTTGCCCTGCGGATTGAGCATGGGGGTGAGCACGATACGGCCGGTCTTCGGCATCTTGTTGGTCATGAGGCGCGAAAGGAAAGCCTCGGCGCCGTCGCCCGAGAAGCGGTACTTGGCAAAGTTGGCGATCTCGGTGACGCCGACACCGTTGCGCGTAGCCAGCACCTCGGCCTTCACATGCGGGAAGTCATTGGAACGGCGGAACGAGACGATGTCCTTCGGTTCGACGCCCCTGGGCGCGAACCACAGCGGCGTCTCCAGGCCCCAGCTGTCGCCCATGACGGCGCCCTGCGCCAGCATCTTGTCGTAGAGCGCGGTGGTCTGCTGCGGCCGGGCCGCAGGGAGCTCTTCGTTGGGGAAGCGGATGGAGAAACGCCGCGAGTAGTTCTCGCGCACCTTCTCGTTCGTATAGGTGCGGGTGGCCCATTCGCCGAAGCGCGCCACGTCCATGCCCCAGACGTCGAAGCCCGGATCGCCGTTGACCATCCACTGCGACAGCGCGAGGCCGACGCCGCCGCCCTGGCTGAAGCCCGCCATGACGCCGCAGGCCACCCAGTAGTTGCGCAGGCCCTGTACCGGTCCGACCAGCGGATTGCCGTCCGGCGTGAAGGTGAAGGGCCCGTTGATGACGCGCTTGATTCCGGCCTTGGCGAGCGCCGGGAAGTGCTTGTAGCCAAGCTCGAGATTGGGCGCGATGCGGTCGAGGTCGGGCTGCAGCAGTTCGCGGCCGAAGCTCCAGGGCGTCTGCTTCGGCTGCCAGGGCACGCAGGCCTGCTCATAGGTGCCGAGCACCAGGCCGGAACGCTCCTGGCGCATGTAGATCTCGCCCTTGAAGTCGATGGCGTGCGGCAGCTCGTGGCCACGCTCCTTGTTGAAGGCGATGATCTCCGGCATGTCGTCGGTGACGAGATACATGTGCTCCATGGCGAGCACCGGAAGTTCGAGGCCGACCATGCGGCCCACCTCGCGGGCCCAGAGGCCGCCGCAGTTCACCACATGCTCGGCATGGATGGCGCCCTTGGCGGTGACGACGTCCCACGTGCCGTCCTTGCGCGGGTTGAGCGCCTCGACCCGGCAATCCTGGTAGATCTCGGCGCCGCCGATGCGCGCCGACTTCGCATAGGCATGGGTCGTGCCTTCGGGATCGAGATTGCCGTCGGCCTTGTCGAGCAGGGCGCCGACGAAATACTGCTCCTCCAGCAGGGGGTGCAGCGCCTTGGCTTCCTTCATGGTGAGGAGTTCGGACTCGATGCCGAGATAGCGGGCGCGGGCATGGGCCATCTTCAGCCATTCCATGCGCTCCTTGGTGTCGGCCAGGATCAGGCCGCCGGAGCGGTGCAGTCCGCAGGCCTGGCCGGAGATGCGCTCGAGTTCGTCATAGAGGCCGATGGTGTAGCCCTGCAGCTTGGCCACGTTGGGATCGCCGTTCAGCGTGTGGAAGCCGCCGGCGGCATGCCAGGTCGAACCCGAGGTGAGGATGTCACGCTCGACCAGAACCACGTCCTTCCAGCCGGCCTTGGTGAGGTGATAGAGCACCGAACAGCCGACGACACCGCCGCCGATGACCACAACGCGCGCCTGGGTTTTCATGGAATTTCCTTTGGGATTGAGATTTTGCGAGTTGTTTAGCGGGCAGCAGCCCGGCTCGCAATCAGTCCCGCAGGTGAAAAGATTTCATCGCAAACGAAAATGGCCCCGCCGCGAGGGCAGGGCCATTTCCGCTAAATCGGACTGCCGCTCAGATGGCGTCCTTGACTTCCTTGGCGGCGCGGAAGGCGAGCTTCTTCGACGCCTTGATCTTGATCTGCTCGCCGGTGGCCGGGTTGCGGCCCATGCGGGCAGGACGCTTGCGGACCTGGAAGATGCCGAGGCCGGTGATGCGAACCTTGTGGCCCTTCTTCAGGTTCTTCACGGTGAGGTCGACAAAGGCGTTGAGCAACTCGGTCGTCGCCTTCTTGGACATCTCATGCTTCTCGGCCAGCTCAGCGGCCAGCTTCGACAACGCAACAGTCACGATCTTTTCGTCAGCCATTTCTTTCTCCTTTGCCGAATCGAGTGCGTAACCGTTAACGCAGCTTTTGATTCGTGAAAACCTTATTTTACGGGCGTTTTTGACGACGCGTGCGAAGAAACCCCATGAAGACGGGCGTGAATTGAATCGAGCTTCCGTCATTCTCAGAATAACGAGTTATTTCAGGCGCTTGACAGCCTTTCACTTGACGGTGGCCTGGAGGCGGAACCTTCCGTCTCAGAGGTGGCTCCGGCATTGCACCCGGCAGTTATCTGCGGTCCGGCGGCAGATCGGTGACGAGATTGAGGTGGTTCTTGAGAATCAGGGGTGGCAATCCGTGCTTGGCCGAGAAGCGGTCGAGGTTCTCGCGGCGCTGCCGTTCCAGCGCATCGCCCGACATGTTTCGGGCATGGACGCGGATGGCCACCACCGGCCGTGCCAGATGAACCAGCGAAGACCCGGCGCGCGCCACGCGCAGATACCAGTCCCAGTCCCAATAGAAGGGCAGGCTCTCGTCGAAGGGTCCGAGGCTGTCGTGCAGGCTGCGCCGGTAGGTCACCGCAGAGATCAGGATGGTGTTGTCCCGCTCCAGTGATTTCGCGTCGGCATCGAAGGCGAAGCTGGCCTGCTGCCGGCCATCCTCGAAAGCCATGATGCCGTCACCGAAGCAGAGCGTGGCACCGTTCTCGAAGGCCTGTGACGCGAGCGAGAGGTAATCCCGGTCGGTCCACCAGTCGTCGTCATCGAGAAAGGCGACCACATCGCCTTGCGCCTCGGCGACGCCCAGGTTGCGCGCGGGCACGGGGCCTCTTTCGCGATTGTCGAGCACGCGGATGAGAGGCGATGTGTCCTTCAGTGCCTGTGCGGCGCCGGCGCCATCGTCGACGACGATGATCTCCATTGCGCCATGAGTCTGCGCAAGCACGCTGGCAATGGCTTGCCTGAGGAAGGCTGTCCGGTTGCGGGTGGGGATGACGACGGAGAAGCTGACCATGGTGGCGCTACGATAGCATCCGTGCCCGAGATCAGGTCACGTCCTTTTTCAGCCAGCGCATGTCAGGATAGGGGATCGGTTCCTTCGCCGTGAAGAAGTGGCGGCGGAAGATCTCGCCATAGCCTTGCATCATGTATCCATCGTTGCGGGCGATGAGTTCGGCGCGTTCGGCGGCGTAATAGGCCGGCAGCTTGTACCAGGCGAGCGCCGGCTTGTTGTGATGCGCGACATGCAGGTTGTTGTTGAGGAAGAGCAGCGACCAGAAGGGCGAGGCCTCGACGATGATGGTGCGGTGGTCCTGGTGTTCCGCGGCCCGATGTTCGCAATAGGAGCGCACCAGTGACAGGGAGATGCCGGGATAGGCAATGAGCAGGATGTACTGCCACAGCGGCATGCCCGCGATGACGGTGGCGAACCAGATGGTGATCGCGCAAGACATGGCGAAGATGGTCCAGGCGCGCAGCGTCTCGCGGTTGCCATGCACGATATCGCCGAACTCCGAGGCCCAGAAGCGGATGATGCTCACGGCGGGGCCGATCAGCATGCGCCCGCCCAACGTCTGGTTGATCTGGTACAGTGACCGCTTGAGGCCGGGCAGCCGCGCCCAGTCTTCCGGCAGCATGTAGTAGGACTCGGGATCCAGGCGAGGATCGGTCAGGTCGGCATCATTGTGGTGGCGCAGATGGGTGTCGCGGTAGCGTCCGTAGGGCAGCCAGAAATGCAGCGTCGGGAAGATCAGCGCCTCATTCAGGCTGCGATTTGATGTCGGGTGGCCATGCAGCACCTCGTGCTGGAGTGACGTGTAGAGGGCCGCGAAGTAGCCGCCGACGGGCAGGATGACCCACCAGGGCAGCCGCTCATGGTTCCAGACCAGCAGGCCCACCGTCAGGTAGGTCAGCACAATCAGGAACACGGTCGGCCATTCGATGGCGCGCTTGCGGGCGGTCGGCATGATCGGTTCGGCCCCGGAGGATCGCACAGCCTTAGCCCGGTTCGCCGGGCAAGTCTGTTGATGATGATACACAAATGTATATAGTGGTGACAACTATAAACAAGGCTGCCATGCAGAAGCGCGACACCGTGGACGTCTTTCGCCGCCGGCTGACCGAGCTCATTTCCGGGACAGGCGAGACCCGCGCCCGCTTCGCCGCCCGGGCGGGGCTCGACCGCTCGACGCTTTCGCAGCTGTTGTCACCCCAGAACGTGCGGCTTCCAAGAGCCGAGACCATCGCCACCATCGCGGGGCGGAATCAGGCTTCGGTCGACTGGCTTCTCGGTCTTTCCGAGGTACCCCAGGTCACCGCCGACATCGTCTCGCAGCCACTGGTGACGCAGGGTGCGGATGACCCGGCGAGCGATCACCTCCGGCGCTGGCACGAAGAGGCCCGTGGCGCGAAGGTCCGTTACGTGCCGTCGACCCTGCCCGACCAGGTGAAGACCGCGGCTGTGCTTCACTATGAAAATGCCCGGCTGTCGCGGGCACAGGCAGAGGCCATGTCGGCCATCGCGCGCACACGCATCGAGCATCTGCGCCAGTCGTCCAGCGAAATCGAGGTCTGCTCGTCGCGGCAGTCTCTGGAACTCTTCGCGCGCGGCGAAGGTCTCTGGCGGGAACTGCCGCTGCGCGAGCGGCGGCGCCAGCTTGACCAAATGGCAAGCGAGGTTGACCAGCTCTATCCGTCCTATCGCTGGTTCCTCTTCGACGCCCGCGAGACCTATGCCGCGCCCTACACCGTCTTCGGCCAGAGGCGCGCGGCGCTCTATGTCGGGTCGATGTACTTCGTCTTCACCTCGACCGACCATGTCCGTGAACTGACGGCGCATTTCGATCATCTTATCCGTCAGGCCAGGGTCCAGCCCAACGAGACCTCTGCCTTCATCACAAGACTTGCGCGGGACCTCGCATGATCGCCTCCTTGCCCATGTATGACTGGCCTGAAGTCCGCGATGCCACCGATGCCTGGTGGCATGGCCTCGCGCGGCAAATCGGAGTCGCGGGTGAACTGTCCCGGATCGAGGATTACGCCAGCCTCTGGCGCGACCCTGATCTGATCCTGAGCCAGACCTGCGGCTATCCCTTCACCCACGCGTTCAGGAACCGGCTGACGCTGGTCGCAACGCCGCACTACGGCGTCGAGGGTTGCGAAGCGGCCAACTACTGCAGCATGGTCTTTGCGCGGCACGGCGCCGACCTCGAGAGCTTCCGCGGCGCCACGGCGGCGGTCAACGCGCCTGACTCGATGTCCGGAATGCTGGCGCTGCAGCTC